>NZ_JABUZE010000061.1:0-52030 GCF_014897805.1 Halomonas sp. 3F2F | reverse complement strand
CTGAGTGCGGTACTGGCTGAGGTACTATGAGAAATCCAGGCTAGGGGTGTTTTTTGAGGTCGGTTTCAAAGGACATTTCTGGCTGAATATCATTCTCACGCTGTTTGGCTTTATCCCAGGCATCATCCACGCCTTCTATGTCATATTGAAACACTAGGCATATTGAAGCACTGATGCTCTTTTTTGCATCGATTTAACAAACGCCGCCTTGTCGAGCACAAGGCGGCGTTTGTCTTTCTGGGCCATGCATTGCTTACCGAGCCTTGCCAAACAATTAAAACCCAGCCCTTCAAAACCCGGCCCTGATGTTATGCATGCAAGCGGCGATGCAGGGCATGGACTTGCTCGTCCAGCCCAGGCACTGGGCCATCAACAGTCAAACCTGGCACCACCTCATTAATCGATAGCGGGGCGACTGGAGGTGGCGCTACGCCAAGTGCAGCCAACCATGCTCCCAACTGCTCAGAAGAACTGACGTAAACGATACGTCCTAGCCCTACCCACCCATGAGCCGCTGCACACATTGGACAGTGCTCTCCAGAGGTATAGACAGTCGCTTTAGAGCGCTCTTCAGGCGTCATATGGTTCGCTGCCCAGCGGGCCAGCGAAAACTCTGGATGCTGAGTAGAATCTCCACCGGCAATGCGATTACGGTCTTCGGCTAACACCTTACCTTCGGCATTTACCAGCACGCTACCAAATGGCTCATCCCCTGCATTTAAAGCCTCCTCTGCTAAAGCCACCGCACGCTTTAGGTATGCCAATTCATGTTCGGCAATCATTGGATTCTCCTCGTTTTGATAACGTGCCTTACCGACAGGGTTGTCGTTTCAAAAGTGCTTCGCCAAAGATACCATTTTTAACATTGAAGGTCTGACTCACCGTAAAGCCCCCAAGCACCTGAAAAGTGGGGTGGAAGTAACCGCTGTCCTGACACCACCCCCCAGGAAATATTCATAAAAAAGCTTTGACCCGAAGAAAAAATCATGTCACTGTAGCGTCAGTTGGTTAGCAAGCAGCATGGTTTCAGAAGTGTACGATCTATTTCGGCAGCCTGATATTGTATTCCTTGTTTCACCCGCTACTATTCATCTGGGTAATACCAGGAACTTTATTACGGCGCATTAGCGCGAAAGGATCTACATCATGGCAACTGGCACAGTTAAATGGTTTAACGACACTAAAGGTTTTGGTTTCATCGCTCCTTCTGACGGCGGCGACGACCTTTTTGCTCATTTCTCTGAAATTCAGTCTGACGGTTTCAAAACCCTTCAAGAAGGTGCTAACGTTTCTTTTGACGTTACCCAGGGTAAGAAAGGCCTTCAGGCTTCTAACATCAAGCAAATGTCCTAAGCCTTAACGGTTTAAGAATTTGCTCGAACCTTAACAGGTTCGAATAACAAGGCCCGCTTATGCGGGCCTTGTTGCGTTTGCATGTTGAAAATGAAAGACAAAATGAAAGACAGTTAGCATAAAGATGCAGAAAGAGAGTATGGTCGGATTTGTAACACCCCTTATTTACGCTCATACACCATTAGTTTGGCATCTACCGTCAGGGTAAGCTCATCAAGTGCCGCTGCACGTGCTCGGCCTTCCTGACTGGCGCGGTAAAGATGGGGCGTCATCGTTAATAGGTCACCAATTAATGCCTGCCCTTCCAGCGTTATTTGATAGTTAAGTGACTCTGTGTGCAACTGGATAAAGCCCTCAGGCACTTCCCGTTCACTTGTCGTGTCTGGCTTAAGCGTGGGATAAATCACCTCCCTCAGCTCACGCAGGTGCCCCGCCCCTGCCTCAACCTGCACCAATAGGCCACCCGGCTTTAATACCCGCGCAAATTCGTGATGCACTGGAAAACCAAACATACACAGCACACTGTCGAGCGTCTCCGCTTGAACTGGCAAGTGCGCATTGCTCCCGACAACCCAACGACAAAGCGGAGATTTTTTATCATCTTGTCTGGCCGCCGACAGCACTGCCCACTTGGAAATATCTAACCCCAGCAATGAAAGTGGCCGCGAATTCGATGCAGCACGAGATAGCTCACGCAAGTAATAACCTTCACCGCAGCCAGCATCCAGGCAGCCAAATAGCGAGCTGGCAGATTGCGCATCAGCATGGTTTAACAGGTGTTTACTTACCGCCTGGGCAATGGGCTGATAGTAACCAGCCTCAAGAAAACGCTGCCTTGCTGCCACCATCAGCTTACTGTCACCAGGATCAGCGGAACGCTTTTGCTGTACCGGAAGCAAGTTGACGTAACCTTGCTTAGCAACATCGAAGCTATGCCCAACAGAGCAGCGCCAAGTACTGCCTGCCAGATGAAGCGGCTCGCCATCTAACGGACAGGCTAGTAATTGAAAAGGAGTGCTATTCATAAAAAATAATTCATAAAACAGTTAGGCCCATAAGTCAGTTCTTCACTGATTAAAAGACGCAAGGCCATCATTGGCGGCCCACGTGGTTAGCGCGTTACCAGAACAATGCCGGCTAAGATAACGCTCCCACCAATTATAAAATTGACGCTAAGCGGCTCATTAAGCAGCAGGGTACCAAAAAGCACACCAAAAAGCGGCGCTAAGAAAGAAAACACACCTAACTGAGAAGCACGATAACGGCGCAGCAACGTAAACCAAAGCAGCAGCGCGCCAAAAGAAATAACCAGCGCCTGAAAACCAAGGCTGGCAACCACCATAGGAACAAACTGCGCGCTCATTAACTGGCCAGAGATAACCGCTACCGGCAACAGTAGCAGCGCCGTTATACCCAGTTGATAGCTTAAGGTAAGTTCTGCTGGTGCCTCGGAAAGCGAGGTCTTGCGAATTACAACGGTCGTAGCCGACCAGGAGAGTCCAGCTAGCAAGCCCAGTGCATCACCGATGATGATCTCTATGGCATAGCTACCACTCGGCGCCATCGCAATCACCATCCCTGTAAACGCCAACCCTACTCCCCACCACTGCCGCATAGACAGCTGTTCACCAGGCACCCAAAGATGTAAGCCAAGCGCGGCAAAAATGGGGGCCGTGTAAAGAAAGACCGACATGTGCGATGCCAAGGTATACGTTAACCCCCAGGCAACAAATGCGAACTCCGCCGCAAACCCTAAGCCAACCAACAAACCGGCAATCCAATGACGGCGCAAATCTGCCCAGCGAACGCCTCGCCAATAAGCTAGTAAACCGACCAGTGTTCCAGCGATAGCGGAGCGTAGAGCTATCTGCACCATGGGTGAGATATCCTCAGCCACACCTTTAATCGCTACTTGCTGAAACCCCAGTATCAAGCAAAATAGCAGCATTAGTGATGCTGCTGTGGTATCCACTGATTTACGCTGGAATACCACTACAGAGCTGTCATTAGCGTTAATTGACGCTACTCTTTGAGTATTCATTGCACGCTCCCATAACATTAAGGCGCCTATTGCACCAGGAAGAGAAACCTCGTACAAACGATTACTTCTCTGGCCTAGGCTTAGGAAAACTCATGCTATGAGAATTGAAAGATTACCACTTAATGCACTACGCGCCTTTGCCGAAGCTGCGCGCGAGAACAGCTTCAAAGCCGCCGCTTATCGGCTTGGCGTTACCTCTGGCGCGGTTAGCCGTCAGGTGAAGCAGCTAGAGGGGCATTTGGGGGTGGCGCTCTTTGAACGTCATGCCAATGGAGTATGTGTCACTGAGGCGGGGCGGATATTAGCGGAAGATGTGCAAGCGGGGCTTTTGCGTATCGCCAGTGGCGTACAGCACGTCACCGAGCGCTCGGAACAAGCCTTTCGCTTACTGATCAGCGCACCGCCTTCTTTTCTACAGCTTTGGTTGCTGCCTCGTTTACCTCGTTTTGAAGCAAACGAGCGCGAAATAGAAATATCGCTAGATGCCGAGTCTCGCCTAACCCAACCGTTATGGCTGCCAAACAGGGCGCGCTTATCGCTGCGCTACGGACAAGGTCCTTGGCCAGGCGTCTCTAGCCAACGTCTTTTTGAAGACACACTATTTCCCGTTTGCTCGCCCACTTTATTAGCACAGGCAACGATAAAATCGCCCAGCGACTTACTAACACAGACGCTACTCACCGTGGATTGGTGTACCCATGCCAACCAGCGCCACATCCCAGGCTGGAGCGATTGGTTCAAAGCGGTTGGGATAGCGATAAGTAAAATGCCTAACCAGCGCCAATATTCGCTCTATAGCCTGGCCTTAGATCAAGCCATTGCCGGCCAAGGCGTGGTACTTGCCAGCTACCCACTCGTTGCCGACCGGCTTGCAAGCGGTGTTTTAGTGCGCCCTTTTGAAGAGCACTATCCCCTCATTTCCCCCTTCGCCTATGATTTGATTTTGCCTCCTGATGGGGAAATGCCACCTGCGGTGGGCCGCTTTACCGAGTGGCTAGCGCAGGAAGCAGCACTCTTTCGCAATACATCGTGATAGCCGCGTGGCATGTCGAACCTAGCCTTACCGCTTATAGCCCTGGAACAACGCATATTGCCACTGACGCACAGCCAGCACTGAGGTGGTACCAAAGCGCTGATTAATGGGCAGCCCGCTTTCGCGTTCACACAGGGCGTGAAACTCTTTTGCCAGCCGCTGCATCGTTTGTTGCCATTCAGCATTACCCGCATGAGAAAGCAGGCCATTCAGCACAATTAGCTTTTCGCTGTCGCTATCGAAACGGGACTGAAAAAACTCTGTGGCAATATATTGCTGGAAAAAACGCTGAATGGGGCCGCCAGGCCGCCAACGAAAATTCGCGGCCACACGCCGCCGGATTCGATTACCCGGCAATAGATCAATCAGCTTTAGCCGTTCTAGCGCCAGCAGTTGCCGAGTGCACTGCGCCTCACTGAGCTGGTACTGGTGATGAATTTCATCAAACCGATAGCCGTTAATCACACACACAGCGACCAAGAACAGCTCACGATCATCGACAATGCTCTGCTCCTGCGCCTGGGTCAGCTCCTGCAAACGGTGCTCTTCCTCTTGCATGGATTGCACCAACTCAGCAAATTCCAGGTTAAGCTGATCGCAAATACGCTCTAGCCGCTCTAGGGTGATGTGCTGCTCAGCGAATAGCCGTTTGACCGAGGCCTCGCTCAACCCAAGCCATAACGCCACATCAGCGTAGGTTTTCCCCTGGGAGCGCAGCTGGCGTTTTAAGGTATCAATAAGCGCGCTTGTCTGAGACACACAACCTCCAGACATATAAAGTAGCGTATAACGATACCGTAAAGCCCAAATAACACAACTTGAACCACCAGAGTTGCAACATTAACCCCATTTACCGAAAGTGCCCTAACTTCTGGTTTATAAGGCGTCATTTCATGCAACCTTTACTACGCATCACGGGTGTTTGGCCCTACCTGATTGCCATTTTCTTGAATGCCTTTGTGGATTTAGGGCATAAAATCGTCATTCAAAACACGATTTTTAAAAGCTACGATGGCGAAACCCAGGTGGTACTGACGGCATTGGTCAATGGGCTTATCCTTTTGCCGTTTATTTTACTGTTCAGCCCCGCAGGTCATGTGGCGGATAGCTACCCCAAAGTTCGCATTCTCCGGGTTTCCGCCTGGGCCGCTGTCGCTGTTTCACTGGGCATCACCGCCGCTTATTACCAAGGCTGGTTTTGGCTGGCGTTTGCCATGACGCTAATACTGGCAATTCAGTCAGCCTTTTACTCCCCCGCAAAGTATGGCTTGGTGAAAGGGCTATTTGGCAAACCCCGCTTGGCAGAAGCTAACGGACTTATCCAGGCCGTCACCATTGGTGCCATTTTGGCAGGCACCGTGGCCTTTACCGCGCTGTTTGAAAGCTGGATCTTGCCCAGCGCCCAAACACCCGGCGAGCTATTACGCAGCATTGCGCCGCTGGGCTGGCTGCTGGTGTTGAACAGCGTTATACAAGTGATGGCACTGTATCGCTTGAAACCGGATAACGCACAGCCCTCGACGACCCCGCTCACCTGGCAGCGCTATATCAAAGGCAGCGCACTCAAAGACAACCTGAGCATTCTGGGCCGCCAACCGGTGCTGCGGCTGTCAATTATCGGTCTTGCGACTTTCTGGTCGGTGGGCCAGGTGCTGCTCGCCGCGTTTCCCGCCTACGCCAAAGATGCACTCAGCATTGATAACACCTTAGTACTGCAAGGAATTCTTGCCGCTAGCGGTATTGGGATTGCGTTAGGATCATTGCTTGCCAGCAAGCTGTCGCGTAACCGTATTGAAACCGGTTTGATTCCATTAGGCGCTGTCGGCGTTGCGGTGGGTCTGTGGTGCCTGCCACTGCTCACCACCCCCATCAGCCAAGCGCTGAACTTTGTATTTATTGGCATGATGGGCGGGTTATTCATTGTACCGCTCAATGCACTGATTCAATTTCATGCGGCAGACCATGAACTAGGCACTGTGTTGGCTGCTAATAACTGGATTCAGAATCTGTCTATGCTGGGTTTCTTGGCGCTTACCGCGCTGTTTGCCCTGGCAGGTGTAGATAGCCACTACCTGTTGCTGCTCGTGGCGACCGTTGCCATGGTGGGCGGTGGCTACACTATCTTCAAATTGCCGCAAAGCTTAGTACGCTTTCTACTCAGTTTTCTGCTCACCCGCCGCTATCGTGTTGATGTTCATGGGTTAGAGCACCTGCCCGCCCAAGGCGGCGTGCTGCTGCTTGGCAACCATATCAGCTGGGTAGACTGGGCAATGGTGCAAATTGCCAGCCCTCGCCCCGTGCGCTTTGTCATGCTGAAGGATATTTATCAGCGTTGGTATTTGCGCTGGTTTTTTAAGGCGCTGGGCTGTATTCCTATCGAACGGGGCGCAGGAGCCGAAAACGCCCTAGCCGCGGTTGCCGAACAGCTGAATAACGGTGAAGTGGTATGCCTGTTCCCCGAAGGCGCGATCAGCCGCAACGGCCAGCTAGGCGAGCTGCGCCGAGGCTATGAACGCGCGTGTAAGCTGGCGAACCCAGAGGTACGTATTGTGCCGTTTTACTTGCGCGGCCTGTGGGGTAGCCAGTTTTCTCGCTCATCCAGCAAACTCAAAGAGCTGCGTAACGCGCCTCTCCATCGCTCAGTCGTCGTTGCGTTTGGCAAGCCGCTGCCTAAAGACACCCCGGCCGACGTGCTCAAACGGCGCATCTTCGAACAAGCAACTAACTCGTGGCAACATGCTATCGATGAGCTGCCCTCGCTGCCCGACGCCTGGATTCGTAGCGTGAAGCGTAACCTTGGCGCACAAGCACTCACTGATACCCTTAGCCACCCGCTGACGGCAGGCCAAGCACTTACCGCCAGTCTGCATATTGCAAAGCGCATCCACACGCTAACCCCTGAGCAAAACGTGGGCCTACTGCTGCCCAATAGCAGCGCGGGTGCACTGGCCAATATGGCAACACTTCTGGCTGGAAAAACACTGGTTAGCCTCAACTATCATTTTAACGACAGACCCAATGGCACCGCGAAAGAAGACGCGTTTTCTGCGGCGCTCACCCAAGCCGACATCAATACAGTGCTGACCTCGCGCCACTTCGTCGAAAAACTCCAGCAACAAGGGTTAAACATCAGCCAGCGGCTAGCAAATACTCAGACGATTTACCTGGAAGACCTACAAGCCGATATCCGACGCCATGAACGCGTCAGCACTTGGCTTGCCGTTCGCCTGCTACCTGCGTGGCTGCTTCAGCGCCTTTACTGCCGCAGTAGAGATGCCAATGCCACCGCCGCCATTGTGTTTCCAAGTAGAAGCGAAGGACAGCCTAAAGGCGTCATGCTGAGCCACCGCAACCTGATGGCCAATATTAAGCAGACCTCCGATGTGCTTAATACCCAATATGACGATGTGGTGATCGGCTCGCTGCCGCTGTTTCATGCCTTTGGTCTCACCGTTACCCAACTGCTGCCACTTATCGAAGGCCTGCCGTTGGTCTGCCACGCGGCCCCCAACGACACTGCTGGTATTGCCAGCTCTGTCGCCAAGCACAAAGCTACCCTGATGTTCGGCACATCAGACTTTCTACAGCACCTAAACCACAGCCCCAAAGTGCACCCACTCATGCTAGAAAGCCTACGGGCAGTCGTTGTCAGTGCCGAAACATTGGATGAGCAGGTATGCAGCGACTTCGTCCTAAAATTCCATAAGCCAATTTATAAAGGCTACGGGGCAACCGAAACCGCTCCTGTGGCATCGGTCAATCTACCGGATTCGTTGGGCGCTCATTACCAGACAATACAGCAAGGCAGTAAAGCTGGTACCGTCGGCATGCCGCTCCCCGGCACCAGCTTTAAAATCGTTGAACCGGAAAGCTTTGCGGAACAGCCTACCGGAGAAGCAGGCATGATTTTGATCAGCGGTCCTCAGGTGATGCGGGGCTACCTAAACGACCCGAAACGCACAGCCGCCGCCATTAAAGAACTCGATGGCCAACGCTGGTTTGTCACCGGCGATAAAGGGTTTATCGATGAAGATGGCTTTTTAACCCTGATTGGCCGCCATGCTTAGATTTTCGCCAACTCGATAGAAGTCATTGTTGCCGACAGGATAAAGCGTTTAGCTAGCCAAGCTTCGTATTCAGGCTTGGCTAGCTGAGTTACGTATTAGCGGTTTGCCTAAAACGGCCATCCTTACAGCCACAGCTTTTAGCTAACGAGACGGCTTTCTGATTGAAGAGAGTAACGTTCAGCAATGGATAAAGTCTGGTATCTGCTCACCCGCAAGCGATCTCCCCTTCTCGCACCAAAAAAGAGATAACCCCTAAAGGCGCGCACTAATCTGGAATTTACACCTACGCTTGTGATTCTTATAACATTTATAAACTTTAACTAAATTAGTTAAAACAATGGGTTATTAAATCTGGCACGGTACATGCATATATCTGCATGTACCGTATATCGGCTAGATAATTAGAGCCCTGCAGATTAGTCCTTAAATTCAAAACATTGCTCTTAAGACATTGCTCTTAATGCTATGCATAGGATGAAACTGAAAAGCTGAATGGACTCTAGTTACCTGCCTATGACTTCATAGAGAGGTAGCAATGTCATTCAACCCAGAAGGTGTTACGCGTCGGTCTTTTTTAGGCATGGTGGGCGCAGTCGCAGGGGCGGCGGCAATGTATTCCGCAATGAGCACAATGGGTTTTGCTTCACCGTCTAACTGGCGGGGTCGACTAAACCTACAGGGAGCCCCTGACAATACCAACATTTTAATTTTAGGCGCTGGGTTAGCAGGCATGACAGCAGCCTTTGAGTTGCGTAATGCAGGCTACAACGTAAAAATTCTCGAGTATCGCGATAAGGCCGGAGGCCGTTGTTGGACATTACGTGGAGGCGACAGCTATACCGAATTAGGTGGATTTACCCAGCATATCGACTTTGCCGAAGGCAATTACTTAAACCCTGGCCCTTGGCGAATCCCGTCAGATCATTTTGCTGTATTGGATTACTGCAAACGCTTCGGAGTTAAACTGGAGCCTTTCATTCAGGTAAATTATAACGCCTACCTACATGACTCAGAGGCCTTTAATGGTAAACCTCAACGCTTTAAGGAGGTGGCCACTGATTTCAGAGGACACGTCGCAGAATTACTTGCCAAAGTCGTTGATCAAAAGGGTCTAGATGAAGCGGTTAGTGCTGAAGATGCAGAAAAACTCGTTGCCGCACTCAAACGCTATGGGGCGCTAAACGACAATTTAGATTATGTAACAGGGAGTGAGTCTTCCTCTTTCCGCGGTTGGTCGCACCCTGAAGGTGGCGGCGTTGATGGAAAGCCTGAGCCATCTCAAGTGAACGCCCTTTCTGACATACTGAATTCAACGCTTTGGCGCAATCTAACGACAGGCGATAACTTGCATATGCAGTCCACCATCTTCCAACCAGTGGGTGGGATGGACATGATTGCTAAAGGGTTTGAAGAGCAAGTTGGCGAGCTGATCACTTATAACGCTAAAGTTACCCGAATTAGCCACGAAGGTAATCGCGTAACAGCCTCTTGGGTCTCCGCCGATAGCGGCAGTAATGAACAAACAGAAACCGCCGATTACTGCATCTGCACCATTCCTTTTTCGGTACTCAGCCAGATTGATCATGACTTCTCACCACGTATGAGCAAGATCATTGATTCCATGCCCTACGCATCAGCCTTCAAAGCGGGC
Organism: Halomonas sp. 3F2F; assembly: GCF_014897805.1. Lineage (NCBI taxonomy): Bacteria > Pseudomonadati > Pseudomonadota > Gammaproteobacteria > Oceanospirillales > Halomonadaceae > Halomonas > Halomonas sp. 3F2F. The sequence goes on along the minus strand of NZ_JABUZE010000061.1, from coordinate 41,885 downwards.
ATTGAGTTTAAGCGACGCTTTTGGGAAGAGGATGAACACATCTACGGCGGCATTAGCTATACCAACCTGCCTATTACGCTAATTTCTTACCCGCCCTACAACATGTTTAGCGATGGCCCGGGCGTGCTTTTAGCTGCTTACCCATGGGGTGCTTACGCCTATCAATTTAACGCCCTCTCTCCCGAAGACCGAATCGCTAAGGTCATGGAATACGGATCGCAGATTCACCCTCAATATTACGATGAGTTCAAAACCGGCGCTTCAGTGGCATGGCATCGTGTTCCATGGACATTGGGCTGTTATGGGCTATGGCAAGATCGTGAAGCGGACTACCAAGACGCCACCGTAATGGACGGGCGAACGTTAATGGCAGGCGAGCATATTTCGTATCTTCCGGCCTGGATGGAAGGGGCCGTACTCTCCGCTCTGGATGCCGTCGAACGCCTACACACCACTATTACAGAGGCTTAAGGAGTTCGCGATATGAAAACACTATTCACTTCAATGACTGCACTCTTACTCTCTATGCCACTTATGGCCCAGGAGACTTCCATTGATACGAGCAACTGGTTCGATGACCCTTCCATGCTGACACAAACTGACGGCGCATCCATCTATGCAGGTGTTTGTGCCGGTTGTCACATGCCCAGTGGGCAAGGTGCCAAAGGGGCAGGAGAATACCCAGCGCTTGCTAACAATCCCAACTTAATGACGGCTGCCTACCCAATCAGCTTGGTTATCTACGGTCATAAAGCTATGCCCGCTTTAGGTGGCTTATTGGAAGATGAACAAGTTGCTTCGGTAGTGAACTTTATCCGCACCAATTTTGGCAATAATTACACTGACAACCAAGCTAGTGCAGAACAGATTGCGAGTATGCGCTAACTTTTTTTCACTCAACCACAAGCAATTCAAAAGGAATTAAATGATGAGTTTTAGAAACGCTATTATCGGGCTAACGTTGCTCTCCGCCTATGCTGGCACTGCACTAGCGGAAGACATTATTCGCCACCCTATTCCCAATTCTGATTTTCCTATCCTACAAGCGGTTGAGATACCCTCTAGCAGTGCGACGGTTTATCTTAGTGGCACCGTTCCTAGTATCATCAATGAAGATGCCGATCCAAATAGTGCAGAAGCGTTTGGAACCACCGAAGAGCAAACAGTGACGGTAATGAACCGCATTAAAGCGCAGTTAGAAAACCTAGGTTTAGGGGTAGGCGATATTATAAAAATGCAGGCGTTTCTTGTCGCGCCAGAGGGCGAGACAGTCGATTTCCAGGGCTTTATGGCTGGCTACACGCAATTCTTCGGTACCGAAGAACAGCCTAACCTACCCGTTCGCTCTGCCATGGTCGTCGATGCACTAGTCAATCCCGGTTGGCTAGTAGAAATTGAAGTTACCGCCGTTCGACCGTAGCCTACAGGGCTGCAAAGAAAGCAAAACAGCCGATTACATAAAAGTAGTCGGCTTTTTTAACAGCAAGCTGTTAGCAGACCACAAACGACATCTGAGGCACTATGTACAGCACTAGCATAGGGCGCGATCGCCGGAAAACGGCCATCGCCTGCCGGGCCATAGGTAACGCCCCAATCGGGAAGAAAACGCTGCACTACCTGTAATTGTGATTTCATCATGACAATTTCCTAACGTCCTTGTATTTCCTTTCGCTAGCTGTATCGTTAAAAACGAGCAGTAAGCTAGAGCCAGCATTCAGCCGTTTGATCAACGGGTGCATCTATAGCTATCCCTTCCCCTCTCTTGCCTGAAATATGATTTTTTCCTTCTTTAGCAGTCGCTGGAAATAACGCTTCCATAGCGTTTAAACATTATGGATCATTAGGATTTACCAGCTGACGCCAAGGATCTTGCTATGCACCAACCTATCGCTGTTTTCGACGCGGGTATCGGTAGCTATGCCATTGTTGCCGAGATACACAAACGCCTTCCCAAACAGGATATTTTATATTTCGCTGACCGGGCGAGCTTTCCTTATGGCAGCAAAGGGCGGGATGAGCTACTCACAGTTATGCATCGTACGCTACGTTTCCTCGAGAGCTACACACCCTCCGCCATCGTTATCGCCTCGAACGCACCCTCTATTATGGTGCTGGACGATATTCGTCAAAGCACATTGGTCCCCTTGTTCGGCGTCTACCCACCTATCGCAGAAGCGCTTGCCATATCGGTAACTGGCAAGATTGGCATCATGGGGGTGCATTCTCTCATCGAAAGTTCACCTCTGAAGCAATTCATCGCTCACCATGCGCCTAATCCGGATAATGTCAGCTTGATCAATGCCTCCTCCATGGTGGAACTTGTCGAGAATGGTGCCTTCATATTCGACCCGAAGACAACTCAGCAAGCGGTCACTGCTTTTATAGACGACGTTTTCCAACAGAATCCTGATATCGATACTCTGACGCTTTCAAGTACGCATCTACCATGGTTGCGTTCTTACTTCGAGTCGGCGCGTCCAAACTGCCGCTTCCTCGATCCCGCCGAAGCGATTGTCGCGGGGCTAGGCAACGGCACACAGGGCACAGGACAGATTCGTGGCCTAGTAACAGAAAGTGATGCCTATAACGTCGAAACCTTCCAACGTATGTTGCAGCAGTTCGGCGTAGATATCCCGTTAGAGGTGGTCTCGCTACCATGACGTATGGCCTGCTGACATTTCAACGTGAACCACGATGAAATACCCACAAGCTGATACTCCAGACAGCGGCACATGCCGCTGCCTAGTTGCCCTCTACTCAGACGGTTTATCCGCAGAGCTATCCGCGTCCTGTGAACGCTTGCCTTGTCCATCTCCGCGTGCAATATCCTCATGGCTGATAACCATGACTTCTCTTGGCCACCACTCTGGATGGTTATCGCGGATAAAGGCCAACATTTTCTCGCGAATGTTCATCTCGGCCGTCCAGCCCGCCATAGGATCCGATGTCATTAAATAGCAAGTGACCGTTTGCGCGTAGGCAGTTTGCTTGGTCACATAACAAAGCAGTTTATGATGCTCAATGACATTATCTTCTTCCTGGGCATAGGCTAAAAACATCTCCCTCACTTGAGAAATATCAGCGCTTAAATGCAGCGTCAGCTCTAAGAAGCGGTACATTTTAGTGCTCTTCACCGAGAGGTTTTCAAACGGCTTAGACGTAAAGTAGGTAACCGGCACGATGACACGTCGTTCATCCCAGGAGCGCAGTCGAATAAAGGTATAAAAAATGCCCTCAACATAGCACCATTGCCCTTCGAAGATGACCAAGTCACCAATTCGTATAGGCTTGGCAAGCGACAGCTGAAAAGAAGAGAGGATATTGCCTAACACCGCTTGGCCGGCAATACCTACCAGTACGGCCAGCACACTAGCCGACGCCAACAGCGACAAGCCTAAAGACTCAAACAGCTGGATCTGCCCCAGTACATAAACCGACACACCAATGACGGTGATTAAGATAATCACGCGGCGCAAAGCATACAGCGAGGTTAACAGACGACGTTTATCTTTAGGCTTAGTATCGTCAATTTCCCCGACTAAGCGCCGTGTCATGCGCAGCATGATCGTGTCGATCAAGCGTAGTGCAATGGTACCAGCACCCCAGGCCATAATTGAGATCAACAATACGCGGAACGTCGTCGTCACAATGGCGGAAAACGATACAACGTAGTCCAGCAACATCTGCGTTACCAGCGACATAACAATCATCGCCATGGGCACGCCAATTTGATCGGCGAAAATAGTAGACACGCCTGAAGGCAGAATACGTGCCACTAGCCCAACAACGTAGTAAGTCACCATGCCTACCGTGCCAATGGCGATTAAAAAAACCGGGATCGCTAACCATTCCCAAATTTTTAGTATGCCAAACGATGCCTTCAGCCGTTCTGGAATATAGCTTTCTAGCATTGAAGGCCCATACTCTTCATAGAGAGCTGGAATAGACGACACACTCTCTGGCATTACTAGCCAAACAGGATCTTCTTCATTGATTCGATAACGCCCTATCCGAACATCATAAGCCTGTCCTTCTACTTTTAATGCTGCCAGCTCTATATTTCGTCGTGGCGAACCCGCTAAAGGGTTCTGACCAGAAGCGTCTTCAATCGCTGCGTCTTGGCGAGCCGGCAGATTCGAGGCATTTAGCCACTCACCACGCTTTAGTACCTCCGCTAACTGCCTCGCAAGCTCAGCTCCCCTCGCCTGCTGCTCACTTGGATCAATGCCGTTTAGATTAAGCAAATGCGCGGCTGAGGCGTAATTGCCACTTTCGGTGAAGGTTAAAAAGCTACGGACCGCTTCCCGTGGCGACATTCGTTTAGCCTCTTCCGGCACCTCTCCTAGCCCTGCGTTAAGCGAGTCAATAGCGAACCACCGCTCATTTTCGCTCTCATCTCCTTGAGTTTGCGCTGTGCTAACGCTGGAAAACACCAAAGTGACAACCAGCACAACCCACACAGGCCACAAGCTGTTTTTTTTCATACCAACCTTGTCATTAAAAGTAAGTGAGCCAAACAACCAGCCACTAACTGGCAATAAAACCGCCAGCCCTGCGCTGAACACAGTGCATCCATGCCAGTGGTTGAGCAAAGTACAGACGACGTTCTTCAATCCAGCAAGCATCTAGTGTTCCAACACTGCAACACTGAGTCTCAGTTGCACTATCTATTACATGCTTCACTTAACACGTACCCTTCTTAACCAGCAACGTACTCTTTAAGGAGAAACGATGAAAAAGTTAGTAGGTGTTACCAGCGCTCCACGCCCTCACTGGGTGGGTGACGGCTTTCCGGCGCGTTCGCTGTTCTCCTATGGCCCACGCTCCGAGCAGTTGAGTCCCTTTTTGTTACTGGACTATGCTGGGCCCGCCGACTTTACTCCCACCACGCGGCCACGTGGTGTCGGGCAACACCCGCACCGCGGGTTTGAAACCGTCACGATTGTCTACCAAGGAGAAGTGGCGCACCGCGACTCAACGGGCAAAGGCGGCGTAATTGGCCCAGGCGACGTGCAGTGGATGACGGCGGGTGCGGGTATCCTGCACGATGAGTTTCATTCGCCCGCGTTTACAGAGCAAGGCGGTACACTAGAGATGGTTCAGCTGTGGGTAAACTTACCCGCTAAAGACAAAATGGCGACGCCAGGCTATCAGGCAATTTTTAATGCCCAGATTCCTGTGGCAGCGCTACCTGATCAAGCTGGGAGCGTCCGCGTGATCGCCGGCAGCTATATAGATGACAACCGTAAGGCCCACGCGGGCCCAGCACAGACGTTCTCACCGATGAACGTATGGGATGTGCGACTAAACGGTGGCCAGACAACCACGCTGACGCAGCCGGATGGATGGACAACCCTGCTGGTCGTGCTAAAAGGGACGGTTCAAGTCAATGGCGAAGAGGTACTGCGTGACGCGCAAGTAGCCGAGCTTTCAAGAGCGGGTGACGCGCTGACACTTGAAGCCAATAATGACGCAACCCTGTTGCTGCTGAGTGGCGAGCCGCTCAATGAGCCAGTGGTAGGTCATGGGCCGTTTGTGATGAATAGCGAACGTGACATCATTGAAGCGATAGAAGACTTTAACAACGGCCGCTTTGGCCACATGCCAAGCTAATGACGTCGCTATTTAAGCAGCAACTTTTCAAGCAGCTACTGTTGAAGTAATTACTATTGAAGTAACAATTGGGCTGGCTTAATAGCCAGCCCTTCCGCTACGAATTAATTACGCTGCTGGTCTGGAAAAGGAATGAATTCTTCATCGTCCCCCGGCGGCAATTTAAATCGCCCATGCTCGAAGTCACCTTCCATCCACGCCTGCTTAGCAGCCGCTAATTTTTCCCGGGAAGACGCCACGAAGTTCCAGGAGATATAGCGTGGTCCATTGAGCGTTTCGCCGCCGAGCAGCATTAGCCGAGCTCCGCTTTCGCCCGCAGTTACGGTAATGGGGTCACCCGGGCGGAAAACCATCATTTGTCCCGCATCAAAGATATCCCCTGCAATACTAACGCTACCCGACGTTACATAGAGCCCACGGTCTTCGTGGCCATCTGGCAAAGGAAGCTTAGCACCTGGCTGGAGAACTGCATCCGCATAGAACATCTCCGAAAAGGTCTGTACAGGCGCCTGTTCACCCCATGCCGTACCCAGAATCAAACGAACCTCTTTACCCTCACCTTTAAGCAGCGGCAATGTCTCCTGCCCATGGTGCGCAAAGCTGGCGGGTTTATCTTCGTATGCTTCAGGCAATGCCACCCACGTCTGAATACCAAACAGGGAGTGCTTATTCTGACGTGTAGCGGGGCTAGTACGCTCGGAATGGGTCACGCCATTACCAGCAACCATCCAATTAACCGCCCCAGGATGAATCATCTGATTAGTCCCCAGACTGTCCCGATGCTGGAACTCTCCCTGGTACAAGTAAGTGACCGTAGCAAGTCCAATATGGGGATGAGGACGAACATCGATACCATCCTCTCTAAGAAATTCAGCGGGCCCCATCTGATCAAAAAAAATAAACGGGCCAACCATCTGGCGCTTGGGCGCGGGAAGCGCACGTCGTACCTCAAAGCCACCTAGGTCGTGTGCACGAGGTACGATCAGTGTTTCAATATCGTGTAGGTTGCCTGCGGAAGGACATTTAGGCTCAATATCGGGCATCCAGCTCATAGGAATTTCTCCAGAAGTGAGAGGCAGGAAAGTGTCGAATACTCGTTAAGCGAGCACATAGCGTCCCTTGGTATCGCTGGTTTCATGTTCAATGGTAAAGGGGCTTGCAGGTGTATCAGACATCGCCTTCTCCTTCTTATATTGCACGTTACCCAGCCAAGGGCCTATTGCTATAACTTAATAGATATCAGCGAAACATCCATGACGCGACTAGACGCACCACACGGGGCATCACCACATAGACCACCAGCCCGACCACGCTGGCAGCAACAACACCGTGGCGAATACCCCATGTATTCAACCAGGGAAATAACGCGAAAAGCGGCCCCCAAAGAAACGGAACCAACATGGTGAGAGGCCAGATAACCGAGGTTGTAACAAGCCACTGCTTCCAGCGCACAGGCTGTTTGTTAACAGGTGCATTAGGTGGCGAGAACCAGTAATCGATACCGCTTTGAATCTGGATGACTTCCTCTTCCCGAAAGGCCGGTAACGCATCATTGATCAACGCCTTTCGTTCGGCAGACTCAAGCCATCTCCCGGCTTCAGCATGGGAGGCAAACCTAAGCGCTATTTCATAATCATGGTGCCCCTCAGCAGGACGAAGAATATGCACGCCAAGATGACCAGGATACTGACCCGCCACATGGATGATTTTTTTTAACCATGCTTCATACTCAGCCCGCGCCTCGGGTTTCACGCGATGACATATCTTCAGTGTTAGCGCACCGGACTCTTCGGGTGACTCTGCACTATGTTCAGGGGGCATGGTGGTATTCCATAATTGATGGACAACGGATTAATGCCATCCTTGCAAGCAATGACCAGGGGCCTACCTGCCCCCAGTCATGAGCATGGTTTACTTCTTATCAGAGGATTGTGTCAAAGTGCTGTAGCTATTCATTAAGTTGCGATAGTCGGGGATATGATTAGAAAAGAGCGCCCCTAGGCCTTCAATATCATTTCTCCAATCACGATGAAGTTCGCAGGCAGCACCAAACCAGGTCATTAACTGGGCACCGGCGCTACTCATGCGGTCCCAAGCAGCATCACGGGTAAGTTCGTTAAAGGTCCCCGATGCATCGGTGATCACGAACACATCAAACTCTTCTTCAAGTGCGGAAAGCGCCGGGAAAGCCACACATACCTCGGTCACCACGCCCGCAATAATCAGCTGTTTCTTACCCGTCGCCTTAACCGCTTTTACGAAGTCCTCGTTATCCCAGGCATTAATTTGTCCAGGGCGTGCGATGTAAGGCGCCTCTGGAAACATCTCTTTTAATTCAGGTACCAGCGGCCCATTAGGCCCATCTTCGAAGCTTGTGGTAAGAATCGTTGGCAGACCAAAGTATTTCGCCAAGTCAGCAAGCGCCAGTACGTTATTTTTGAACCGATCAGGGTCAATATCACGAACTAAGGACAACAGCCCAGTTTGGTGATCTACTAAAAGAACGGCAGCGTTATCTTTATCGAGACGAACATAGGGGTTAGCCATGACATACTCCTTTATCTATTAGCCTGAGTGGGCTTTTGGAAAACACAGATCCAACAGCTCTTGCGCATGCCATACAGAGTTTAGTAGTTCGCTGACTCGATGATTAGATAGAAAATTAAGACACAGCGTTGCACAGGGAGAACACATGACGCCCCCTAATCTGAATGATCTTTATTATTTTGTGAAGGTAGTCGACCATGGAGGGTTTTCTCCAGCGGGCCGTGCGCTGGGCATTGCCAAATCAAAATTAAGCAGACGAGTGGGAGAGTTAGAAAGTCAGCTTAACGTGCGCTTGTTGCACCGTTCGACCCGCCACCTAACACTCACTGATATTGGCCAACGCTACTACCAGCACTGCAAAGCCATGCTAGTGGAAGCTGAAGCGGCCCAGCAGTTCATCGAAGAAACCCAACAAGTGCCCTGCGGTACCATCCGCATCAGTTGTCCCACGGGGCTATTGAGCTTTCACGTCAGTGCAATACTGGCTGATTTCATGGTGCTCTACCCAGATGTCCTGATACATCTGGAAGGAACTAACCGCCGTATTGACCCGTTTGTTGAGGGTTTTGACATTTCACTCCGCGCCCGCCCCTTTCCTTTAGAAGATAGCGAGCTTGTTCTGAAGGTACTATCGGATCGCGGGCAATGCTTGGTAGCAAGCCCAATACTGATTGAACAACACGGCATGCCATCAACGCCCAACGATCTTAGCAAACTGCCTAGTCTAAGCAGAGCAAGGCCAGAGGAAGCTCACACTTGGCACCTTCAACGCGACGGTGAAGAGTGCCAAATTGAGCATTCGCCACGGTTTATTACCACTGATATGACCGCACTTTATAGAGCAGCACTGGCTGGCGTTGGTGTGGTGCAACTTCCAAGTTTAATGCTAGGCGATTCGTTGGCCTCAAATAAGCTAGTGCAAGTAGTGCCTGAATGGGAGCCTCGACGGGAAGTTATTCATGCGGTTTATCCTTCCCGTCGAGGCTTGCTGCCCTCTGTCAGAGCACTGTTAGACTTTCTTGCCGAACGATACGCAGCCATTGGAATGGAACGCTAATACACGCATCACCGCTCCATTTCGCCCAGCGCCTTGAGTTCTTCGTCATATAGCGCGACTAGTAGCAGCTCGCCGTGCTCGTTGACTCGAAACTGACCATAACGGGCGAGCTCAAAACGCTCAGCGTGGCCTTCCTGAAAGAAAAATGCATCCGTAGCAAAGCGCACGTTCCCATTGCGCAACCGGTAGCGTAAGCGTCTTTCGTCATCGCCTAGCGGCGTGCCATCATCCAAGCGTTGGAAGTGGGCGATTGATGCTTCATCCAAACGAACCACCACGCTGTCATTGGCTGCCGTTTGCATGGCATTTCCATCCGCCTCTTCGTGGCGATCAATTGCACGCTGCATACGAATACGGTTAGCCAAGGCAAAGCTTAGCGCCATGTAGTCACCCTGCATTAACGAGCGCGGATCAACCGGAGCAAGCTCCAAATAAACAATCTCACCTTCGGCCAGGTGATGCTCTTTCTGCCAAATGGCCCAGTTAACCACCGCTAGCACAACAGCAGTGGCAACAATGACTATCCAGCGGTTTCGCTTCACGTTACGGCTCATTAGCATCTCCTAGCGGCATGGGCTTATGCACTGTTAACCATCGGTTTAGCCACCAACGCTTCAGTCCCCAGCGAATGGATAACAGCAACGCCCCCATTGCCAGCAACATGAGTGATTTCATCAACAGCGTCACCTCCAGCCAGTAGTAATAATTACTAGCCGCCATCAGTAGTAACAAAATACCGCTTCCCATCAGCACCCGGTGACCAAGCGTAAATCCGAGCAATAGTACGGTAACCCCAGCGCCAAGCCCCGGCATATACACTGATACCACCGCCACTAGCGCGACTGCGCCATAAATCACCAAGCGTTGCACAATGGCAGGCTGAGAATGCTGACGAAATGCCTGATGAATAACGCACACTAAGGCCAACGCCACCAAAGCAGTGCTCAGCCAACTGGCAAGCCATGGGTCAAACCACTGAGCGTCTGAATCGTAAAGCCAGGCAAGCTGGTTAGAGTACGCCTGCCCTTGAAGCACCAACACTCCCATTAACAGGCCAGCCCCCCATGCCTGAACCGCCCCTATGCGCCCAGGCCAACGACATTCATTCAACCAGAGCAGTGTCAGCACCAGCACCACCATGCCAATCGCCACCGGTGCCAGTCCATTGGCTGCCAACGCCATCGTTAACGCTAAACTTGCTAAAAACGCCGACATACTGCGGTGAACCTGGCTCGGCATGATCAGCGCCAGCGAGCACTGTAGCGCCAGCAGTACCCACCATAGGCTTGCGGAAACACCCCACATCTCGACCGCTGGCCAGGCTACTAATAATTGCCCAGCTAAGCTAAACGCCAGCGCCATGTGCTCCAACACATCGCTTCGTGCGGCGCGTAGTAGCGCAAATGCCCCGCCAATCAACAGGCTGCCTACGACAAGAGAAGCCACTGAGCTTTCCAGTACAAATACCACTGCCGTGGCAATAAAGCCCAACAGAAACAGCGCTGCTAACCAGCCGGAAAACGCCTGCAGAACCCGCACAAACCAGGGTGATTCCAGCGGCGTTGTAGATGAAGGCTCATTTAGCGCAATGCCAGCCTGAGTTAATCGCTGCTTTAACGTACTCATAGACTGACTCATGACGCCTCCTCCGCGTTTAATCGCTTCAGCCACATCACCGCTGCCGCCCCCATGGCAAAGACCGCACCTGCCAGCAACAGCAAGCCGCCTTCATTCCATTGGCCTTCCCATAATACGTAGCGTGCGAGTAGCAATGTGACCACCGCTATCAGCGAGACGCAGCCCCCTGCCAACATAAATAGCTCAAGCCGCCACTGACGATAAACGCCATACAGCACTGCCAACCACACGGGGTAAACCGCCACAATCGGTGTCAACGCATGCGTTTCCCCACTCACCCACGCCATCATCAGTAGCGTCAGCGGCACGCCGCTACCCAGCGCCAACAAACAAATTGCCCAACGCCCCGGCCAACCTCGGCGCTGCACGCCCCACTCCCAGACGACTTGAGCCGCTAAGTTGATCAGCACCAGCCCCCATAAACCGGCATTATCAGCCAAGAACACACTGCCTAAAATGCCGCCCCAAGTGCTGCTATACAGCCACACTGATAGGTTCAAAAGTCCTAGCCATGCCACCCAAAGGGCATCAAAACGAGCGATCCATACCAACGGCAAACTAAGCAGGCACCAAAGGAAAAACAGCTGCCATGGGTCAGCACCCGTTTGGTAAACCTGACCAACCAGCGCCAGTAGTACGCCTATCAACAGAAACGCCGCGGCTAACGCCACGCGAAAAAGCATCACGCTCGCGCTACCCCACACCGCTATGCCTGCCGCCAACACCAACGCGGCCTGCACTAACGCAAAGCGTGGCAGGCGGCCCATGTCCGACCAATTGAAAGCCACGAAAAACAGCACCGCGCAAGCCAGTGCCAAGCCACCCAGCCACAGCAGCAGCCGGTCAATCAACAGTGCCCAGGCGTGGGGCGACGGATGTAGTCCCGCCACCTTAACCGCTAACGGCACTTGTTCAGGAGGTATCACTCCCTGCTCAATTAACGACATGAGTTTACGGCGTGTAGTGGCCATGAGCGCTCTCCTTGCTGAAACACACTTGTTGAAATAAGGGGAAGCGTTATTACAAACATCGCCCTATCGTTAGAGTCCCCGTGACACATTTGTGAACTTTGCGCGATACACTCTTTATCACCCCGTGACCCGCCTGTGATGGTGAGCATCTAGGCTAGATTTTGAACCTGTCAGTTAGGCAGGCTTAAATCTTGGGGAGAGACCTCTATGAATAAGCTTACTACAGTCACTGCCATCTGCTTATTTAGCCTAATGGCAACGGCTAGCCACGCCGATGACATGATGTCCGAAGAAGGCATGATGGAAGACGACATGTCTCAGTCTATGGAGAGTGCGCCAATGGAGCATGAGTCAATGGGAAAAAGCGATATGGCGATGGATGATATGTCCGACGCGATGGACGACTCCATGGACGGTTCTATGGACGGGGATATGCATGATGACAGCATGTCTGACGATGGCATGGAAATGGAGAAAGACATGGAAATGCAAGACGAGGACATGTAAGACGAGGACATATAAGCTTCTGCCACACTATTAATCTGAGCACTCAAAAGCTGGGATACCTATGACACGAAACGTACTGATTATTGAGGACAACCCGGGTATCGGTGAGCTCGTCCGCATGCATGTGGCCGAGCTTGGTATGAACCCCGTTCTTTGTGAACGGGGTGATACCGGGCTTGAACGTTTTCGTGAAGGGGGTATCGATCTAGTAATTCTCGACTTGATGCTGCCCGGCCTGGATGGGCTGTCGATTTGCCGCGAAATTCGCTCCGGCCCAGGTTACGTTCCGGTACTGATGCTAACCGCCAAAAGTACGGAGCTTGATCGCGTACTAGGTCTGGAAATGGGGGCGGATGATTACCTCACCAAGCCTTTCAGTGTGGCTGAACTATCGGCAAGGGTGAAAGCCTTGTTCCGACGCGTAGATGCCATGGCATCTGCCACCGTCACGCAACCCAGCCAGCAAGAATTAATCACCGACGGGCTGCGCATTGATCCGCTGCGTCGGCGGGTGTTTATAAAAGATCAGCCTGTCGAACTCACCGCCCGGGAATTTGACCTGTTATGGCACTTTGCCAGCCACCCAGGTCGGGTATTCAGCCGTATCCAACTGCTCGACACTGTGTGGGGCTACAGCCACGAAGGTTACGAGCATACCGTCAATACCCATATCAACCGCTTACGGGGCAAGATCGAAGCAGATCCCGCTGACCCGGTGTTTATCCAAACCGTTTGGGGGGTGGGCTATCGCTTCCGCGAATAAGTTATGCTGAAAACACTCTATACTCGGCTAGCCTTAGGCTTGTTTCTGTTATTGCTCGTCGTCGGCCTGCTATATACCTTCATCAGCCTCTATTCGCTGCGTGAATACAACGCTTCGGTCAATCAGGCGTTACACCAGAATCTGGCCAAAAATCTAGTGTCAGACAGAAACCTAGTCAGCAACGGGCAGCTTGATAGTAGCGCCCTGGAAGAACTGTTCGCACTCTACATGGCCATTAATCCCAGCATCGAGATCTACCTGCTAGGGCTGGATGGCACCATTCTGTCTTATTCAGCAGATCCAGCGAAGATTAAACGCAAGCAAGTCTCGATGGCCCCCATACGCAGGCTGATGGCTGACATGAGCCTTTATCCAATATTGGGCGACGACCCTCGCAGCCATGACCGGCAGAAAGTCTTTTCCGTTACCCCAGTGCCAACAGCAGACAACCCCGAAGGATATCTATATGTCGTGTTACGGGGTGAAGAGTACGACGCGGCGGAAACCATGGCCCGTGGTGGCAAACTACTGGAAATGAGCGCCTGGGCGCTGCTGGTCAGCCTAACAGTGGCGATGCTCGCAGGACTGACTATTTTCCGCCTGCTGACTCGCCGCCTGAGATCATTAACACGGCGAGTAGAAGCGTTCGAGAACAGCGACATGAGCCAGTCCCAACTCGATAACAGATGGCACGACAAACAGTCCGTGGTGCGTGACGAGATCGACTATCTGGACGTTACCTTCGACGACATGGCTCGCCGGATTGCCACCCAGATCGAACAACTGACAGAAAAAGATGCCCAGCGCCGTCGTTTGATCGCCCAGGTATCCCACGACCTACGCACCCCGCTAGCCTCCATGCAAGGCTATATCGAAAGCCTGAAATTAAGACGTGATCGTCTCAGCCCCCAAGAACAAGATCGCTTTCTCGACATTGCCCTCAAAGAGGGCCGTCGGTTAAGCCGCTTAGTGGATGAGCTCTTCGAGCTTGCCGCCCTTGAGGCAAGAGAGAAACAGCCGGTGCCAGAACCCTTCCCGCTAGCGGAGCTGGTCCATGACGTGGTGCAGAAGCACGACCAAGCTGCACGCGACAACCACTTGGCGCTAACGTTAAGTGGCAACCCAGCACTGCCAACCGCGTACGCCGACCTAGCGATGACCGAACGTGTGCTGGACAACTTAATCAGCAACGCCATTGCCTACAGCCCCGCTGGCGGCCAAATCGACGTTGTGCTTAGTCAAATGAATGGAGAACCACAGGTTTGCATACAAGATAGCGGCCCAGGCATTGCGGAACAGGATCTACCGCATATCTTTGACCCGTTTTATCGTGGCGAAACCTCTAGTGGCGTTGGCCATGCAGGGCTAGGGCTAGCGATTGCGCGCAGAATCATGACGCTTCAGGGCGGTGATATCGGCGTCGAAAACCTAGCCAGTGGCGGGGCATCGTTCTGCATACGGTTACCCACCGCCCCCTCGCCCCCCAACGTTATAAATACGTAATAACCTAGAGAGTTGGTTGTGATAACTCTCATGCAAACTGGTCACAGTAGTCACACCCTTTCCCCATAGCGAGTGGAGATACCACATGCTTATAAAGATAGCCAAACCGAGTGATTTACACGAATCCGATGTAACACCGGAATCTATTTACCTCTCCCGACGGCGCTTTATGGGGGGCATGGCGGGCTTAGGCGCGGGGCTTGCCCTCTCCGGCCACGTCCGCGCCAACGAAGATTATGCTGATGTGCCGGAAGGCGATGCCCCAGCCTGGCTGAAGGAAAAAATCAGCGACACCCAATGGCGAGCGATCACCCCCAGCGACCCTGATAAAGATAAAATCGCCCCCTTTGACGATGCCAGCGGCTACAACAACTTTTTTGAGTTTGGCACCGACAAACGCGACCCCGCCCGCCATGCAGGCAGCCTGGAAACCCAGCCCTGGAGCGTGGTGGTCGATGGTGAAGTGAATAACGGCGGGCGCTTTGCCCTAGAAGACTTCGCTAAGCCTGCGCAGTTTGAAGAGCGCATTTACCGCCTGCGCTGCGTAGAGGCGTGGTCGATGGTAATTCCCTGGCTTGGCATCCCCCTTGCGGAGGTGATTCGACGTGCCGATCCCACCAGCAAAGCCAAGTACGTGCGCTTTGAAACCCTGGTGGACCCAGAGCAAATGCCTGGCCAGCGCTCTTCGTTCTCGATAATCGACTGGCCTTATGTGGAAGGTTTACGCCTAGACGAGGCTATGAACCCGCTAACACTGCTCGCCATGGGCATGTATGGCCGTGAACTGCCCAACCAAAACGGCGCACCCTTGCGGCTGGTGGTGCCCTGGAAGTATGGCTTCAAAAGCATTAAATCGATTGTGCGTATCTCACTGGTGGAAGAGCAGCCGGTCAATTCCTGGCAACGAATCGCCGCCGATGAGTATGGCTTCTACGCCAACGTTAACCCACAAGTTGACCACCCACGCTGGAGCCAAGCCACCGAGCGGCGGCTTCCCAACAGCCTGTTCAACGCTAATACCATTGATACCCAGATGTTCAACGGCTATGCCGACGAGGTTGCCGAGCTATATGCTGGTATGGATTTAAGGAAGCACTACTAATGGCTGCACCACGGGTATGGTTACTGTGGCGGGTAGGCGTTTTCCTGGCGGCGCTCGCGCCGCTGGTGTTCTGGGGCTGGCAGGTAGCGATTAACGCCGCAGGCCCCGAGCCAGGCAATTATCTGCTGCTAAACATCGGCATTGGCGGGCTATGGATGCTGCTGCTCACGCTAAGCCTTACGCCGCTCGCCAAGCTCACCCGCTGGAAAGGCTTTGCATTGATCCGCCGTCAGCTTGGTCTATGGACACTCGCCTACGCCACCCTGCATATGCTCAGCTACGCGCTGTTTATTCTAGGGCTTAACTGGACACTGTTGGGTAGCGAGCTGGTCAAACGGCCCTACATCATTGTTGGCATGATCGCACTGATCGGCCTTGCCGTATTGGGGGCGACCTCTAACAAATGGTCGATGCGCCGTTTAGGTAAACGCTGGAAGCCGTTACACAAATTTTCCTATGTCATTTTAGGGCTGGTACTGCTGCACTTCTTTTGGGTGGTGCGCGCCGACATGCAAGAGTGGGCCATGTATGCCGCCATTGCCACGTTAGTCATGGCAACCCGCCTGCCGCCCGTCGCGCGCACACTGCCAAAGCTGCGCTATAGATTGAGTCGTACTTAGGGCTTGTAAGAGCTATCAACCGACGAAACCTAGCCAAGTACGCAGCGCAGGTGCTTACGATAGGCAGATTTGTCGCGCGCTACATCTGGAGCCTTCATTACGTCGTTGGCGATAAAGGTCGGCAGGGCTTCTAAGCCGATAAATTCCTGAGATTTGTGGAACGGGAAGTAAACACCATCCACACCGCACCCTTCGAAGAAGTTATCCGGTTCATCGAACGCTTCCAAAGGCGCGTTCCAGGTTAACGACAACATATAGCGACGTCCCTGCAGCAGGCCACCACTACCGTACTGCTTGGTCGGGTCTTGGCGGCTACGGCCATCGCTGGCGTAAAGCGAGCCGTGGCCTTCTGTGAACACCTCATCAATGTAGCGCTTCACAATCCAGGGCGCGCCCATCCACCAACCAGGCATTTGATACACAATCGTGTCCGCCCACAGGTAATTCTGCACCTCGGCCTTCAGATCATAGCCTTGATCAATCACCGTCTCGCGTATCTGATAGCCCATTTCCTGCAGAGTGCTTACCGCCACGCCGTGCAGCGTATTATTGAGTTCACCGCCAGAGTGTGCAAACGCTTTACCGCCATTAATCAGCAGAATTTTCATTAATAAAACCTCTCATGATAGCCTGATATCCATGCTTATACTCTTTTGCATGGCGTTTAATGAACGGTATTGTGAGTTCAAAACATGCGAAAAAATAGCGACACGTCAGCAAGACACTTTTGATTTAAAATCAACAAACAGGGTATTCGCCATTAAGGCAACCGATAACGCTATGAACAGCACTCAATGAAAAGCACCCTTGAAGAACAGCAGGCCTTTGTGACGGTCGTCGATAGCGGCTCAATCACCGGTGCTGCAGAACGGCTTGACATTACCGTTTCTGGGGTTAGCCGTGCGCTCAACCGCCTGGAGCAAAAACTCGGCGCTACCCTGCTACGTAGAACCACGCGTCGCCTGGAGCTGACCGAAGAGGGAGAAACATTCCTAAACCATTGCCGCCGTATTCTCGCCGCCGTGGAAGAAGCCGAAGAAGCGATGCTGGATCGCCACAATCAGCCGCAAGGCAGGTTACGGATCAACGCCGCTCCCAGCTTTATGCAGTTCGTGATTGTGCCGGTGATTGGCGAGTTCCGCGCACGCTACCCTGGTATTACGCTGGAACTCGATACCCATGACCGCTTTATCGATCTACTGGAGCAGCGGGTTGATTTGGCCATCCGCATTGGCAAACTAGAAGACTCGTCGCTACACGCCCGCCGCCTTGGCCACAGCCCGCTGCGTCTTCTGGCCAGCCCCGCCTACTTTGAACGCAACGGCGCGCCGCAAAGCATCGACGACCTTCAAGAACACAGTTTGCTAGGCTTCAGCCAGCTCGATCATCTCAACCGCTGGCCTCTGTGCCGCGCCGATGGCCAACCCTTGCATATCACTCCAACGCTGGCGGCCTCCAGCGGAAGTACGCTAATAGAGCTGGCCATGGCAGGAGAAGGTATTGTCTGCCTCGCCGACTTTATGACCATCACTCCCCGTCGCAACGGCACACTGGTGGATGTATTACCCGATTGCATAGAAATGCAGACCCAAGCGGTCAATGCCGTGTACTACCGCCAAACTACGCTTTCCCAGCGCACCCGACTGTTTATGGAGTTTTTAGCTGAACAACTGCCAGGGAAGTATTTGATCGCTTAAATCACTCAATTAGCCGCCCCGAGTGCCCAGAAGCTGTTTGAGAACCCGCGATTCCAGCACAAAGGGAACGGACATATGATCTTCGCCCTCCACGGTGTGAAAACTGCTACGCAACCCGTATGCCGACAATGCTTCAATCCGCTGGTATAGCTGGCTAGCATCCTGCTGGTTCTGCAGAGAGTCGTTATCGGCCACGGCCAATGACAGGCTGTGATGGATAACATTTACCTCTCCGGCTTCTACCTGCTGCCTGAAGTCGCGTTCATGTTTCAACAGGTAGCTATTGTTCCACCAGAGACTGGGGCTGGCCGCGACAATGTGGTTAAACAGATCCGGCCGAGTAAATAAGGCATAAATCGCAAACATACCGCCGAACGAGTGCCCATAAAGGCTCTGGTGATTAGCATCCACAGGGAAACGCTCGGCAACCGCTGGCATTAGGCTGTGCTCGATAAAATCGAGCAGTTCATCCTGTCCTCCTTGAGGTGGTTCGTTGTGTTCCTCTGCCACCGGAGGAGATAAGTCGTAGGAGCGTCGCAGAAAGTTATGCGGCGCTTCTCCTGGATAACCAATACCAACAATGATGGCTTGGCGAAACTGCTCTTGTGCCCGCTTAGCCTCATGCAAGGAAGCGAAATAAGCGTTGCCATCCAACACATAAATCACCGGGTAACCGCCGCTATCAGGCACCTCGCCTTCCGGTTTACTGATCAGGATACGATAGGTGGCACCTTGCTCGTTTTGCATCGCCCATTCCAGCGTCTGATCAAGGGTCACCTGACGTTCGGCCGTAACGGGCGACGCATGTGCATGCGTTGTTTGCCCTAATACGGCCATTAAAGCCAGCCCGGTAAACACTAATATTCTGACGGATAATTGCATGACTAGTTGTCCTCGCGATGCTACGGCTTAATCACCATTTGTATGAGAGGCTGCCAATCAGGCTGCGCCCGGCACCGCGATAGCAATAGATACCCTCACAGGAAATGTGCTCTTCGTCCGTTACGTTAGTGGCGTTGAGGCTGGCACGAACTCCCTGTAAAGAGCCCGCGAAATCATAGTGAGCCGCCATATCAATCAGGCTGTATCCAGCGTTTTTATTGCTGTTGGCGTTATCAATGTACTCACTTCCGGTGTAGCGCACGCCACCGGAAAGATGCAGTCGCTCCAACGCAGGAACGCGATAATCCACCCAAAGGGACGCCAGATGGCGTGGGGTATTCGCCAAGTCACTCCCCTCGTTGCCATCATTATCTACGGTGATTTCGCTGCGGTTATAGTTGTAACTTGCCGTCATGCGCAGGTTATCGGTGACATTCCCAACAGCCTCAAGCTCCAACCCACGGGTGCGCACCTCTCCGGTTTGGATTTGAAACAGCGGATTGTCGAGATCGGTGGTTTTACGATTGGTTTCATCAATCTGGTAGATCGCCGCAGTCAACATCGCTTCGCTGCCCACTGGCTGGTATTTCAACCCCAACTCAAACTGCTCACCTTCGGTGGGATCAAAGTCATTGCCGCTTGCATCGGTGCCGCTCTCAGGCAAGAACGACTGCGCATAGCTAAAGTACGGAGATACCCCTGAATCGAACGCGTAAAGTGCGCCAAAGCGCCACGTGTTCTGTTCATCTTGGCTTTCGCTAGTAGTACCAGTGAGGTTGTTGCGAGTTTCGTCCCGCACCCAATCGCGACGCAGACCGGCGGTCAAACGCCA
This sequence comes from Halomonas sp. 3F2F, assembly GCF_014897805.1. Lineage (NCBI taxonomy): Bacteria > Pseudomonadati > Pseudomonadota > Gammaproteobacteria > Oceanospirillales > Halomonadaceae > Halomonas > Halomonas sp. 3F2F. Next base: position 22,153 of record NZ_JABUZE010000061.1, on the reverse strand, counting down.
GTTATCGAGTTTAATCTGATCCTGTAAATAAAGGCCTCTACGATGGTTTTTACCACTGTCGTTGGTCCAAACGTTACTCGGCTGAGCGACAGGCTGACTATAATCCGGGTTGTCGATATCGATCGACGGCGCGCTGCCACCCGCATAAATAACATCGTTCTCAAGATAGGCGTAATCGACGCCTAACATCACCTGGTGCTCCACCGCGCCCTGATCAAAGGTCGCCATCAGCCGGGTGTCGGTGCTAAGCGACTCCATCTCTTCGTAAAGGCCGACACTGCTGCGGTTTAGCGTTGTACCGGCTAAGGTACCTGCTGAAAGGTACTGATTGGTGGCATCCACCTGACCGTAGCGTACATTTTGCTGCAGTTGCAGCTGGTCACTCCAACGGTGGTTAAATTCATAGCCCAGTGCCCACTGCTGTTGATCCAGCTTGTCGTAATCTTCATCGCCAGCCCAAAAATGGGTCAAGTTATCACCATCCTGATAAGGGCGCGGTGAGGCGGAGGTCTGGCGCTCCTGATACTGCGTAATAAAGGTAATGTCGGTACGTTCGCTCATCTGCCAATGGAGAGTAGGCGCCAGCAAGGTGACGTCATTATCCACCTGTTCGATATCTGTTTGTGCATCGCGCATAACACCCACTATGCGGTACTGCACATCGCTGCCTATATCTCCCCCCACATCGAACTGGCCTTGCAGGTGGTCATGACTGCCGACCTGCAGCTGCACTTCCTTCGTCGCATCCACCTGCGGACGCTTGCTGACCCGGTTCACCAGCCCACCGGGTGAAAGCTGACCATAGCGCATCGAATCGGGGCCTTTAACCACCTCAATGCGTTCCAGGTTATAGGGCACGGTGGAATAGTAAGAGAGCCAGCCACTATTGGGTTGGCGCAAGCCATCAAGAAAATCGCCATGATATACCGTCGGAAACCCCCTCACCGAGATCAAGTCAAAGCGCGGGTCCATCCCCGACGCTTCCACTCGAACCCCTGCCGTGTAGGCCACCGCCTGCTCTACGGACGACGGCTGGCGGTCACGAAGCTGCTCTGCGGTGACCACACTGATGCTTTGCGCAAGCTCTATCAGCGGTGTATCGGTTTTGCTACCTGCCGAGGTGCTAAAGGCCAAATAACCATCACTAGCGATTCGGCTGCCCACCACTTCCACGGTATCTAACACCATGTTTTCTGAGCTACCCGTTTTCTCCATGACATAGTCCGCAGGCCCCCGCTTGACCACTTTCAAACCACTGCCCTGAAGCAGCTGGGCAAACCCCTCTTCCACGCTATAACGTCCATGCAATCCAACGCTTTGCAGGTCTTCAGTGAGATAAGCAGAAAAAGACAACACAACGCCCGCATGACTAGCGAACTGACTCAATACACTGCCCAGTGCCCCCGGTTCGATGTTGTATGCCTGTTGGCTAGCAGCCTGTTGCGACTGTCCATCCACTGTTTGCGCCTGTGCCGCCTGAGCAGGCAACAGCACCATCGAACTCATCAGGGCACAGCCCAGGGCAATACCGCCAAGCGCACGCGTGGATTTGCCACCATGGTGGTATCGAAGTGATATGAGTGTCTGCTTGGGTTCAAAGGATGTGGTCATCGTTATCTCGTCAATTCCAGAATCGGTTGCTTTATCTCTGGGTCGAACGAGATCGAAAAAGGGACAATAAATAATCCAAGTTTTTATTCGCTAGGTTTTAGGGTTACCCAATATTGGGTCAAGCGGTCGACGCTAACCGGCAACGCATTGGCAATGGCTTGGAGCGCCCGGTCGATATCATCAATAGGGAAAGCGCCTGACACTCTCAACCCAGCAATAGAGGGGGCACAGCGCAGTACACCTGTGCGATACCGGCTCAGCTCTGCTACCAAACGGCTCAGTGGCCAGTCCACCGCCACCAGTAGACCGCGCGTCCAGCTATCCGCCTGAGCGTTGGCGGTGGCCACTTCCACATTAACCGAGCTCATCTGCGCCTGCTGTCCGGCAACAAGACGTTGCGTCTCACCACCCGCCGACTGCGGGATCAACTCGACCTGATCTTCCATCACGGTAACCTGGGTCGACGTATCCAGCTTACGCACGGTAAACACGGTGCCCAACGGCACCACAGCGCCCTGCTCGGTATGCACTTGAAGCGTTTTGGCAGCAGTCACGTTTCCAGTTCCATCCCGCGTGCGAATAAAGATTTCGCCTGCATAAAGGCGAATCAACCGGGCAGTCGAGGTTTCCACTATATCCAGTGCGGTGGCGGTATTGAGCACCAGTTGCGTACCGTCCGCCAGCGTATATTGGCGCCGCTCGCCCCGTGCGGTACGGTGGCTGGCCATCCAGCTTTCCACAGGTGCCTGCTGCCAAGCCAACGAGCCCAGGGCGCCTCCCACTGCCAACAAGGCAAAGCCGCGCAGCACGGCTCGTCGGCTATGACTCTGGCGTTGTTTGATCTGCAACGCATTGAGCGAAAGAGTGCCAGGCATCACCTGCAATTGCTGACGCAGTTTTTCTACCTGCTGCCAAGCCTGAAGATGATCCGGATCCGCTTCCAACCAAGCATTATGTGCCTGTTTTTGCTGCTCAGTAACATCCTCCGCGCACAGCAGTGCGTACCAGCGGGCAGCCGCTCTGAGAGTATCTTTGCGGGCTGACTGGGTATCGCTCATAGCGATTCTTCGCACATCAACAGCAGACAATGTTCAGTCGCCTTAGCCATGTACTTTTTCACCGAGCTGACGGATACCCCCAAGCGTTCGGCGATCTCGGCATAACGCAGCCCCTCCAAATGGCAGAGCAAAAATGCCTGGCTTACCTTGTTGCCTAACCCTTCCAACATTTCATCAATCTGCAACAGGGTTTCCAGAATCAAGGCCTGCTCTTCTGGCGAGACAACCACCGGCTCAGGTTGCTGCTTCAAGGCTTCTAACCAGGCTTTTTCCAATGCATCCCGACGCACAAAGTCCACCCATACCCGGCGGGCGATGGTGGTCAGAAAGTTACGTGGCTCATGCAGTTTGCTAATTTGGGAGGAATTACTTGGGGAGGAGAGAATGCGCAGGAAGGTATCCTGAGCCAGATCAGCCGCCTGCCAGCTACAGCCCGTTTTGCGCTGCAGCCAACGCTGCAACCAGCCATGATGTGCATTATACATCTCGGCCAATGGCGTATTCTCAGCTGAAACAGGCATTCCCCCTCCGATAAACGATCAGCAAACGGAGAGACATTCTAATAACAGCCATTAGTTAATACAAATCATTATTATTTTCTTTAAGAATACTATTGTCCTCACAAGCAGCGACCCACTCATGAAAGGACCTCTCCTCGGCGTCGCTCCCCTTGAGGGCATAATAAACCAGCCGTAAGTGGCGCTCTTCATCAACGGTTAACGTCGTGTGCTCGAACGCCACCTCGCCCAGCTCCTCAAGGTAAAGATGACGCACTCCCTGGCAAGGGGCGTTGACCTCCTGGGTTTTCCACACCAGCTTAAACTCAGGCGAAACCTTGGTTAACTCTTCGACAAGCTCATCAATAGAGGGGTCTTGCGCCGCACGGGCAAAGTCGCGCCGAAAGCTGGAGAGCATTTGGCTGACCTGCGCTTCCCAAGGTGATAAGCGCTGACGCATACCAGGGTCGGTAAATAGCAGCCACAGCAGATTGCGGCGCTCAGGCACATGGGATGAGAAGTTGAACAGCCTATCGGCGGCACCGTTCCACGCCAGCACATCCCAGCGTAAGTTAAGAATATACGCAGGCCGTGTCGGCAAATCGTCCATCAACGTTTGGATCAGCGGTGGCACGCTGCACCAGGTTTTGCCTAGCTCAGAGGGTAGCCGCTGATGAGTCAGTAAGAACAGATGGCGGCGCTCAGCCGCATCCAACTTAAGCGCTTTGGCTAGATTGTCCAGAAAAGTCGCCGATACGCTAATATCGCGCCCCTGCTCTAACCAGGTATACCAAGTCAGTCCCACGCCCGCTAAGGCGGCGACTTCTTCGCGTCTTAACCCCGGCGTACGCCTTCGGCGGCCACGAGGCAGGCCCACCTCTTCCGGGGCGATTTTCTCTCGATGTTTACGTAGAAACTCAGCCAAGTCTTGCCGCGCTCGAGTCAGCGTCCGGGGAGCTGTCATTTTGTTACCTTTAATAACTTATCATTTTTAAGAACTTTTCATTTTTAATAACTTTGCACTTTTAATAGCTTAGTACTTTTAGTAATAGCATAAACAGTTAAATTGTACCCCTCTTAAAGCCTCTCCAGAATAGCCCTTCGCTGGCAGAACGCCCGGTGATTTTTCGATCCTTAATTAACATGGAGAGCGTGATGGCTGACCAATCTCGTCTATCGGTATATCTAGTGGCACTAGGTGCGTTTGCGCTTGGGATGGCCTCTTATGTGACTGCAGGGCTAATTCCACTCATCGAAGATGCCTTTAGTGTCTCTGCTGCCACGGCTGCTCAGTTAGTCACGGCATTTACCTTAGCCTATGGCTTAGGCTCGCCTGTCGTTGTTGCCCTTCTGCCCGGTCATCATCAACGCGTGGGCTTACTACTGGCGCTAGCCGTGTTTATTGTGGCCAATATCGCCAGCGCCCTGGCCACCAGTTTTATATCCCTCGCCATATGGCGGGCGGTCGCTGGCGTTGGTGCAGGGGTTTATCTTGCGATGGGCATTGCCGCCTCTGCTGCCATCACACCCGAAGTAAATCGAGGTAAAGCCATTGCGATTATTATGGGCGGCATGGCGAGTGGCACTGTATTGGGTGTACCGGTCAGTCTATTGCTGGCGGAACGTTTTGGCTGGGCGTCAGCGATGTGGCTTATTTCAGTACTCGGCATCATCGCCTATGCTGGGCTTCACTCCAAACTGCCTGCACTACCCTCCCTACCGTCACTGCCGCTTGCCCGCAAACTGGCTATTTTGAAAGCCCCGCATGCCATGGCCATTCTGGCGGTTTCCTTATTGGGCGCCGTTGCTAGTTTGGGTATGTATACCTTTATCGCCCCTTTTATGGCGGCTACCGAGTCAGGCGCTGTTCAGTCGATTACCGGCTATTTATGGGTATGGGGGATTGGCGGCGTCGTGGGCAGTTTTCTGATTGGGCCTCTGGTGGACCGGTTTATCGGCCCTGTGATTACCCTGGCAATTATGTTGCTGCTCTCTCTAGCGCTCATTGCTCTGCCTGTCACGGCGTCGGTTCACCCACTGCTGACGTTACTGCCTATTGCGCTTTGGGGTGCTGTGGGCTGGGCGCTGCAAGTGCCACAAAACAACGAGCTGATTCGTACGCGCCAACCCCACGGCGACGGTAACCTGGCGGTTGCCCTCAATGAATCAGCGCTCTATTTAGGCAGTGCGATAGGCGCTGCCAGCGGAGGCATTATATTGGCCCTCCAGCTTCCCGTTTCGACACTAGCGATGGGGGCGGGGGTTGTCGCCGCGGTAGGTGCGGCAACACAGCTAATCATCGTCATGCGCACGAAACGCTAGCTCAGTTCGTGCACGCCAAGTGGCATGAAGAGAGTGGCATGAAGAGTGCCGCTTGGCGGTTGTGCATAGATCGGCCTCATGCTTAACACCTGAACAGAGCGTATTTCGATAAAGCAAGATTAGCTTACGCTTTCTATACTGCTGATTATTGGCAGTGTCAGAAGCGGTCGCAAAACAACTGACCCTCCGAGAGTTAACGTACTCATATTGTTTCTATTATTGTTCTCCAGCTATTCAAGGATATTATGGGTCTTCAGGAAATCGCTGTCGGTGGCATCCTTCTTAGCCCACTGCTGATCTATGCCCTCTTGGGCTTCATCGTCACTCTGGTGACCCGCACGCTGCTTCACTGGGTGCTGGGGCAGCATACATTGTGGTACGCAGCGTGGTTCGATCTGTCGCTCTTCGTCATCCTTACGGCTGGCATTACCTGTGTATTTACTATTCTGCTCGGGGGTTCTTGATGCGCCATTCGCTCCGACTGCTACTTACTCTGGTTATTGTCGCACTTGCTATTGCCGCCGGTACCTGGCTATGGCGTTACTATCTTTATACTCCCTGGACCCGCGACGCTCGTATTCATGCAGAGGTCGTTACGATTGCGCCTGATGTATCGGGTTGGGTGCATACGCTCAATGTCACCGATACCGATTACGTTACCCAGGGCGACGTACTGTTTGAGATTGATGACACCCGTTATCAAACGGCAGTCGACAGAGCCCAGGCCACGGTTGAACACCGTCAAGCAACGCTCGAACTCAGCCGCGCGGAAGAGAGCCGGCGGAATCAACTGCGTAGCAGTCGTGCGATTAGTGCAGAAGATCAGCAGGTTGCCCAAATCAACTCACGTATTGCTGCCGCCGATCTAAATCAGTCCCAGGCCGACCTCATCAGTGCCCAGCTTGATCTAGAACGAACACAAGTAACCGCGCCGGTCAGCGGCCATGTGCTTAACGTGCAATTTGTCGCGGGTAACTACGTAAATCGCGGCACCTCGGTAATGGCACTGATCGCCGCCAACTCTTATTACGTGGTGGGCTATTTCGAAGAGACCAAAATGGCGTCGATCAACGTAGGCGACCCGGTCGAGATCATTCTAATGAACGGCGCCCCCCATCTGGATGGCCGAGTGGCGGGTATTGGCCGAGGCATTGCCGATAGCAACACCACCCTTAACCAGCAACTACTACCACAGGTGGCGCCAACGTTTAACTGGGTGCGCTTGGCACAGCGTATCCCAGTGCGCATTTCGTTAGACAACGTCCCTGACGACACGCTGCTTAGCGTCGGCATGACAGCAACGGTACGCGTCCACGCTGCCGAGCAGCCTGAGTGATCCATGTCGCCGTTTGTTAATACCTACCTGACGCCCAATGCCACGGCGGTTAAGTTCGCTATCAAAACCACCTTGGCAATGATGCTGGCACTCTATGTGGCTCTCTGGTTCGACCTGGAAAGACCTTACTGGGCGCTAATGTCGGCTGCTTTTCTCCAGGTTCGACCGATGAGCGGCATGGTGATCGAAAAAGGCATCTGCCAGCTTAGCGGCACTGTTATCGGGGCCGTTGCAGGTATCGTGATAATGGCGCTGTTCGTCCAAGCGCGCATACCCGCGCTGATCGTATTGACGGCTTGGATTATGCTGTGCACTTATGTCGGTTCACTGTGGCGTAACAACTACACTTACGGCTGCCTGATGGCTGCCGTCACCGCAATGCTAATTGTGGTGATTTCCAGCGGAAGCACACCAGCGGGTATTTTCGACATCGCCGTGGCCCGGCTTTCCGAACTGGGGCTGGGTGCAGTCTGCGCGATGCTGGTCAGCTCGCTACTCTGGCCATCTCATGTGGGTACGCACCTTGCCACCCAGGCCGACAGCGTCATCAACGAAGCCTTCGAGCATGCCGCCCTGCGTTTGGAAGCCAGCAACGATATTCCAGCGATGCAGAAAGCTCTGCGGAGTAGCCTAGCGCCATTAACACTACTGGAAACCGATAGCCAAGCGGCCCGTTTTGAGGGTCCTGTCGGCCCTGGCCGAGTGCGCGCCACCCATGTACTAACGCGGCGTACGCTGCGCTTTTTCGCCAACCTCCAAGCACTTCATCAACTGATGTATGACCACGCCGACCGGCTCGACCCACAAAGTATCAAGCTTGCATGTCGGGTCGCTCAGGGCTTTCGTGAGGCAGAACACGTCAAGGGGGTCGCGAAAGCAAGAAAAGCACTCCAGGTGCTACGCCATCAGGTTCATGAAAGTGACCAGGAGAACAGCATCGCCCCGCTCGACCAGCGCCTTCGCTTGGGGCTGCGCGAATCGATTGGCCATGCGCTGGTGATGCTCGACGCCCGCGAGGCAATTGCTTCACCGGGGCGCCATAAACTACGCTCATCGCCGCTAGCTTGGCACCGTGACCACCTTGCCGCCAGTATTAACGCCATACGCTCGGGGTTGCTGTTTGCGCTACTGGCAACTTTCTGGATTGTTACCGCTTGGAATAGCGCCATGATTGCTATGATGCTGGGCACACTGTTTTCAGCCTTTTTCGCCAGCCGCGAAAACCCAGTAGCCATTACGATGATGTTTTACAAAGGCATGTTGGCGGCGATTCCCAGCGCCTTTCTATTCGGCCATGTACTGCTCTCCCAAGCCAATGGTTTCCCGATGCTAGCGATGCTGTTTGGCACGCCACTATTTTTAGGCTTACTGGGAGCCACTAACCCGGCCACCATGGGGTACTGCTTAGCCTTTGCTATTTTCAACATTCTGCTGACCATGCCTGGCAACGGCATGGATTTCTCTTTCGATAGCTTCGCCAACCGGGTGGTAGCCGTGGTGATTGGGCTGACCTGCGTCGTTATGGCTTTTCGCCTACTGCCAGGGCCAGGTGCACGACTTAGGAGGCGGCGTCTGATTAAGGCAATTTCCCAGGATATCGATGGGCTACGCCGACGTTCAATTCGAGATGCGGAAACCCGCTTCAGCGGCCATATGGCCGACCGACTACTGCAGCTCGCTCAGCACGACGATATGCTCCCCGAGGACCAACGCCATCTGTTTATTTTAGGCCTGACAGGGCTCGACTTGGGCACCGCGATGTTGCGCCTACGTGACCGTCTTGACGATGCGCCGCATCCGTTAATCCGCCGAACGCATCAAGACCTACTGCAGACGCTGGCCAAGGGTTTTGCAGAGAGTGCCAACGGGCGGCCGCCCCAAGGCATTCGCGAAGCTGGTCAGCAGTTGGAAGCGGCGATTGAGACCTACGGTGACATCCCCGCCGACCGTCTCGTGCTTATGAAAGGCTTGGTTGAACGACTCGAACTGGCCTTAGAGCGTCTTGCGCGCATTATGGCGGAGCGGCTACATAGTAAGCCTTCAGCTAAGCAGCGCTTGTCGACATCATCACAGTGAGCGAATAAATCAATGTGATAGAGCGTTTCGCCTTTGCCAGCTAGATTGCCGAGAAGTACCTTGTCCTAGCTAAAACGTAGAAGCTGGGCGCTGGGCAAAGCGGCATTTCTTAGCGATGGAAAGACGCAGCGAAGCAGGTAGCTTTCCCCTATCATCAACTCATATTTTCACGTTGCGTCCGGCAGGAAGAGATACGATCAATTCGATAGCGAGGATGCAGGCCAACAGCACAATCGGTACGTTCCAATCTCCTGTATGATGGTAAATAGTACCAACCAATAGCGAGCCAGCCGCTGCGATCAGGTAGCCGATAGTCTGCGCCATAGCCGAGATACGGGTGGCAGTGTCGATACTGGCAGCCTTAGCGACGAATAGAAAAGCGCCCAATGATGGGCCTGCACCTTGGCCGAAGCCGAGCAGCAAGGCCCACAGCATAGCACTGCCCACAGAGCCAAACTTCAACCCCAACGTGCCAATAAGGCACAGCAACACCGTCATCACGATGTAGGGACGTTGATCTCGCCTGCGCGAAGCCAGTAGCGGTGTGGCAAAGCTGGCAACCATCAGACTGACCTGAGAAGCAGAGAACACCATGGCCGCAGTGACCTGGGTGGCACCGCGATCCATCAGGATGGTAGGCATCCACGGCAGAAACACATAGAGGTTGAGCGCCTGTAGACCAAAAAACAGGGTGATTGACCAAGCCATGCCGCTCCGATACACATTAACGACAGGCGCAGAATTCACGCCTGCTGGGCCGTTAACGGCGCTGTGCGGTAACTGTGAGTGTTTTCGTAGCTGTGGCAACCAAAACACCAGGGCCAGCATCGCCGGGATGGCCCACAGGCCCAGAGATCTATACGCCGCCCCGACATCCTCGCCCATCAGTTGGAATAGCGGAAAGGAAACGCTAGCCCCCAGTACAGCGCCGACGCCTAACATCAGCGCATAGATGCCCATCACTATACCAATACGCTGCGGATCGAAGCGTTTTCGCGCCAACGCTGGCATGATGACATTCATCACTGCAATGCCCGCACTGCCCAAAACAGTGCCGAGAATCAGACCAGGCTCGCCAAACCAGCGCGCACCACATCCTACACTCAACAGTGCCAGTGCCAGGAAAAGCGCACGCTCCTCTCCAAGCCATTGTCGCAACCGGACACCGGGAATCGAGAAGAGCCCTAACAGTGCCACAGGCAAAGCACTCACCAGCAAGGTGGATGTGGCCCCCAATTCCAGGTTCTGCAGCAAGGGGCCGACGGTGGCGAAAATCAACCGCAGGTTCAGCGACACCAGGATAAAGCCGACCCAAAGTGTCCAGGATTGGGGGGTGCGCGCTTGAGTTACGTGGGCCGCCATCGTGGCAGCTGTGTGAAGGGATTTTTCTTGCATGCCTACTTTCCTTTTTCTAAAACGGTACACACTTCTCAAAGACGGTGGATTATTGGTAACAATCTGGCTTATCCAGATGCTCTACCAGAGGCCGGCCCCTGAATCGACGCGGTGGTATAGATACGATGGCGGGAGTACCAGGCGAACAGGCACACCAAAATCAGGGTTAGCGACAAGCCCTCAAGCATCCCGACATAACCAAAGCGATCAAGCAGCACGCCAGCCAGTAAAGGCGCAGTGGTGCGCGAAGCCACGAACAGGCTGGACTGGATACCGTAGTCAAGTGCCGCCAAACCTGGACGGGTATGATGCATCATTAATCCGAACATCAGCCCAGCCGAAGCCCCCATGGCCAGCGCCAGGGCCATCGCCACAGCAATCAAAGCGTATTGCCCCACGCTGCTCACCACCACGACCGTGAGAGACAGCAGAACCAGTAGGTTCACCGCGGCGAACAGCGGTAAAGCCGCGGTGGCCCCGATCAAGCGGGCGATATGTCCGGCCACTAAACTAGAAATAGCCGCCACAAGACCGCCAAGCACCCCGGCAATCCAGGCTATGCTTTCTTGCTCGAATCCCATGTCCAGCATCAAGGGTTTAAGGTAGACCCAGGCCGCGCCTATACACGGGAAATAGAGCACCAGTAGCATCGCCCAGATCCGGTGCGGGGCCCCTCTGAAGTAGCCGATCCAATCACGTAGACTGGCTTTGGACTGCTCGACCAACGGCGCTGGTGATAACGTGATGTCGTCAGGTTGTCGATGTGGCCGCAACCAAGGCACCAGTACCAAACCTGAGAGCACACCAATTGCGAGGGTGACGAAGGGCCATGCCCAGCCAAGCCGCGCATGCAAAATCAGCATGATGCCTCCGCCCCCAATAGCCGCCAGCGAAGTGGCCAGCGCACGGATGGCACCCGCACGCAGGCGCTCAGATTCAGGCAGTATCTGGATAGCCAACGCATTGATCGGAACATCAACCCATGTGCCCAATAGACAGACCGTCACGGTCAGCAGGAATAACAACCCGCTTGGGGTATCCCTCAATGAATACATGCCTAGCCATAGCAGCGCCAACACGTAGGCCATTCCCAATACCAGAGTCCAGTTGCGGTAGCTGGCCTGGCCCAGTCGCCAGCGATCCACTGGCGTGGCTAGCACGAACTTGAGCATCGCTGGCAGACCCGCGAGTTGAAGCATGCCGATCTCGGTGCCACTCCAGCCATGCTGGCGCAGTATCAGTGGCAATCCAACGAACAAGTAGATCACCGGAGCGGTCAGCACCAGGTTCAACCATCCCAACAGTAACTGCTGCGGCCACCAGGAACCTACGCGCTCCAAGGATTGCAACCGGTGATGGGTATGAATATTCATGATGCCCATCTCCTTACAAACGCCAAGCCAGGCGCAGACCCACTTCGCGGGGTGGGCTGTAAACCGTAACAAAGCCGTTCTGGTAGCCCACAGCATCGTAGGTCTTGTCGGCAACGTTATTGGCATACGCCGAAATCTCCCAGTTACCTCGTTGGTAGCCAGTCACCAAATCGATCAAGCCATAGCCATTGCGCCAGTGCTGATTGGCCGCATCCAAATAGACATTGCTACTCCCCCTCACACTAGCTTGCGCGTACCATCCCTCCAGGGCGTCGTAACGGATGCCGATGTGCCCAGTCAGGTCTGGCGCAAAGGGGTTCCGATTACCGGCATAATTCGAGTCGCCATCCTGGAAGTGATCAAAGTTAGTCCGGTTCCAGGCCAAGCCTGCTTTTAGCTGCCAGCCGTCGCCCAGCAAGTAGTCCATGTCCAGCTCAACGCCTTTGGAGCGTGCCGTGGCTGCGCTGGTGATATACATGAATCCAGGTACCGGCATCTGCATAACCTGCATGTCGTCGATATCCATGAAGTAGACCGCCAGCGAGTAGCGCAGGCGCTTGTCGGACGACCAGCCCTTAAAACCGGTTTCGTATGACCAGTTCGTCTCTGGGGCGAACGCAGCGTAGTTGGTTGCCGCAGACAGGGCGTTGAAGCCCCCCGTGCGAATGCCATGGCTGGCACTCGCATACCACTGGTGCTGAGGGTTGAACTGGTACTGCAGGGCAAGTTTGGGGGAAAAGTGCGTCCAGTCGCGTTTTTGTGTCAGCGCCCCTTGCGGCTGAATTTCTACTGCACTGCGCTCCACTCGCGCGCCGGCCATCAGTGACCAAATATCGGTCAATGGCATGTTCCAGTGAGTGAACAAGGCAAAGGTGCGACTCTTCTGGTCTGCCCGCAAATCTTCTTGCTGCCTCATGCGCTGTCCCACGTTGCGCAGATCATTGGCGCCACGGTCAGCATAAACACCGGCCAGCCAATCCGAATCTCCCATTTTACCGTCTAGCCGGAGCTCCTGGGACAACGTGCTCAGATGATGATCGCGACGGATATGCATCACTTCAGCAGGCATGAAGTCCGTATCCTGCTGAATATCATCCCTGAAATCGTTCCATGCCGTAATGGAATGCAGCTGCAATCCGGACGCGAAAGTATGCGAGGCCTTTAGGGAAAGGGTTTGACCACTTGACTGATTCCAACCTTCCGTACCGGAAGCCACGTGCTGCCTTGGTGATGTAGGGGCACCCCACAGGGCAGCACCATCGTCGTAGTCCTGATGCGCATAGCGCAACACCAAATCAGTGGCAGCGCTGGGAGTCCAACGTACCCCTAACTTCAGGTGGCGACGTTGACGGTCATCTTCCTTACGGCCAGTGAAGATGTTGTCGATAAAGCCGTCCTGCTCCAGCGATGAACCAGAGATACTGGCATAGAGCCTATCTTCGACGAGCGGCTGGCTTAGGGAGAAACGAATAGCCCGTTTGTCGCGGTTAGCTATTTCAACCGACGCGCTAGCACGAGCGATATTGTCCATCGGGAGGCTATGAATGGCGATCACACCAGCTTCAGCATTGCGACCGTAAAGAGTGGACTGTGGTCCACGCAACACCTCGACGCGATCCACATCAAGGAAACTATCCTCGAAGCCTTGCGCCGTCAGAGTAGGCACACCATCGACCAGCAGCAGCGTGGAGGTCGAAAAGGTATTGAAATTGGCCGTCAGCCCACGCATGACAGGCGAGTTCATGCCCGCCTGCCCGAAAGGTTGGAACGACAGGCCTGGTACACGTCCTTCGAGCTGTTCCATGGTGACAATGCCGGACTGCTTGATGTCTAACCCATCGATCATCGACACGCTGGCGGGAATTGCCTCCAGTGGCCGTTCAGTCTTGTCGGCGGTAACGTTAATGGCAGGCAACTCAGATGGCGTTTCCTTTCCATTTTCCACAGCATTGTCGGCAAAGACCATATTTGAGTGCGCGAGCATTGGCAAAGTAAACAAAATGGCGCAACTAAGAGTGCTACGTTCGTTTTTCATGCGTCAATCCAAGAAAGTTGAAGCGTTCATTCGTCTTGGATCACTATAAATATCAAACGCGAATAGGTATTATTTATAACTTAGGAATTCCGGATTTTCCGTTTGGCATTTCGGAGTAATACGCCGATCAGGTCAAAAATGGGGCTTGAAGGAGATGCAATGAATTACCGTCTAACGTCGTTGGATATATCTACACCAGTGCGCATCGGGCAGTCCGCATGGCGTCGCTCACAGCTTACCGAAGACCTGGGAGACTGCATCACGGATCATCTAACGTTTGATGATGGCTTAGCTTTGGCTTACGCACATTACATGCCGCGCTTCGATCTGCTGGAGACACGTACCATCGAACGAAGCAATAGCTCTCTCACCGTGACGATTGCCCTCGAAGGGCAATCAAGCACTACAGGCGTAGATGGACAGTGTTTCAACTTCGTTGCGGGGCATAGCACCATTGCCGCATTCAGCAGCGTTCGAGGTGAACGACTTTTTCCAGCCAACCAATCAATACGCCAGTTACGTCTGATCGCCGATGAAGCGCTGTTGGATAAATACGGTTTCACAGGTTTACTTGACGACATCAACAACGATCACTCTGCCAGTCATTTGTTCTTCGGCAAGCACAACGGTGCCACCCAGAGATTGGCCAACTCGCTGGTTCATCTTCATCACCATACAGCCAATCTGCTGGATACCCAGATCGCCGCACTCAGTTTACTGTCTGAACAAACCCGGCCACTCCTCCCTCACCTAGTGCAGCGCACTGGAATCAAGTCAGATGACCAGGATCGGATACTACATGCCAGAGAGATTCTGCTAAGCCAATTTGACCGTTCGCTGACCATTGCCTACCTATGCGTGGCTGTCGGCACCAACGAATTCAAACTAAAACAGGGATTTCGAGAACTATTCGGCATCAGCCCCCATCGCATGCTGACCCAAATCCGCATGCAAAAAGCTTGGGAGTTGTTGGAAACAGGGCAGCGCGTTTCCAGCGTGGCCTATCGGGTTGGCTACCAGCACCTATCCAGCTTTAGCGCTGCTTTTGAACAGTACTATGGTAGAACACCCAAATCGGTGGCTCAGCGATCAAAATCTGACCCTTAAAATAAGGCGAGCCTTTGCGAGCGCCGCCCTGGCAGTGGATGGATTAAACAGAGCGCTAGCGAATTGTTGGCACAGAGCGTTACGTCTTTTCCAATTTGATTGCCGAGAAGGCCTTTACCCTAACTAAAGCGTCGCTGCTGGGGCGCTTTCGCGAAATGAAACTGCTGTCTCGAAAATGACCGTTAACGATGCCAGCAAGATAAGCATACAGATCACTTGGCTGAGCACCGAAAACCCATTCTGCTGACGTGCTTCCGGTGCCAGTTGCCGATAAAGTGCAGCTTTATTCATTGTTATACTCAAGCTTACCCATCACCTTATTCAATTCCATTGCACGCAAACAGCTGACACAGTCCTTACCACTAAAGACGCTTCAGCGTCAGGTCAGTATCTATGTGTTTGCCGATCAATCATGGGCGCATGCTGATCCATCAACTCCACGACCCAATCGATAAACACGCGCAGCTTGGCGCTTACATGCCGATTCGGTGGGA
The DNA here is from genome assembly GCF_014897805.1 of Halomonas sp. 3F2F. NCBI lineage: Bacteria > Pseudomonadati > Pseudomonadota > Gammaproteobacteria > Oceanospirillales > Halomonadaceae > Halomonas > Halomonas sp. 3F2F. Next base: position 6,849 of record NZ_JABUZE010000061.1, on the reverse strand, counting down.
AAGCGACGTACATCGGCATTGGATCGAGATACCAACCATCAAATAGGCGAACCAGCTCCCCGCGAGATACGTGTTCCCTGGCCATGTAGTCAGGAAGCCACACTACGCCGAGCCCTGCTAGGCCTGCCGCAAGACCGGCATTACCGTCGTCGACCGAAATCACATAGCGCCCTTGTACGGTGACGCGCTCCCCGTTGCGGTACATGGCGTAAGGTGAATCCACCCCGGCACGGGCCCATCGGAGCCCTACAATGTAGTGAGGCGGAGCAGAGAGTTCTTGCGGGTGCAAAGGCAAACCAGCACTTTTCAGATAGCTCGGCGCTGCGTAAACGCCGATCTGAAGGTCGCCTACGCGGCGCGCCACTAATGATAAATCCGTGAGTTCTCCGCCGCGCACCACACAGTCCACGCTTTCACCTATCAGATCCACCATGCGATCACTCGCCCCCATATCGATTTGAATATCGGGATATTGAGCGTGGAAAGCAGGCAACGCTGGAATCAAGATCATGCGCGCGAAAGGGCTGGGCACGTCCACCCTTAGTCGGCCGCGAGGCAACACCGAGGCGTTGGAGAGGCTGGTTTCAGCATCATCCATATCGGCTAATAGCTTTATAACGCGCTCGTAATAGGCGGCACCGTCAGCCGTAACGTTAACCTTACGTGTGGTGCGGTTGAGCAGCTTTACACGCAGGCGCGCCTCTAGCTGTTGCACCAGTTGCGTCACGCTGGTCTTGCTCATGTGGAGCGTCTCGGCTGTCTTGGTAAAGCTGCCCGTTTCCACTACTCGGGCAAATGCCTGCATGGCGTTAAAGCGATCCATGGCTATACCATCCCCCGTGATTGTTTGAAAATTACAAATAATGTTGAACAGAATTCGCCGTTTATCCACACAAGATGGGGGCTTAAAGTAACTTCATCGTAAACAACGGGTCGGTGCCGACCTACTGATGGAGATTCACATGGCTAAGCGTGACGTTATTTTCCCCTCCGGCCGCCAAGCGCTTTATGACCAAAACACCTATTCCGCCGCCGTTCGTTCTGGCGACTTTCTGTTTGTGTCGGGCCAAGTCGGCAGTCGTGAGGACGGCTCTCCCGAGCCAGATTTTGCCGCCCAGGTGCAGCTTGCTTTCGACAACCTACAGAGAGTACTGGAAGCAGCGGGCGCAAGCTTCGAGGACATCGTTGATGTGACAAGCTTCCATACTGATCCGGAAACTCAGTTTGCCACGGTAATGGAAGCAAAGGCGCGCGCGTTCCCGGAGAAACCCTACCCGAACTGGACGGCGGTTGGTGTGACATGGCTGGCGGGTTTCGATTTTGAAATCAAAGTCATTACAAAATTACCTGAATAAGCAGGAATACTTCTCATAGGACTATGCGCTGCTAAGTAGCGGCGCTTCTAGTGGCGGCCTCGATAGACTCCTGGAAGCGCAGAACGTCGCGAGGACTTGATGGAGGCACTAACACCGCTTTCCCACCGCGCCACCAGCGGCCTCTTGGTTGATAGTGCACGGCCTTGCCGAGCCGGAATGGCTGATCGCTTTCGAGGCCGAGGCGGTACTGCTGGGATACGCCCCAGACAGCTAAATGATCGCACCACGTTTAGTAGCAACTCTGGAAAGCGACGAGGCTTGCAACTCTATCGCTCTGAATAAAGAGTTGGCGAGACCGTTATCCTAGGCCAGGGGTGGCTGGACGAACCGCCCGGGCAGTGGTTGGATTAAACTGAGTGCCAACGAACCGAGGGCACTAGCGTTTTATCTTTTCCATTGAGATTGCCGAGAATCTCCTTGCCCTAACTAAAGCGTAGTTGCTGGGGCGCTTTAGATTGATCAAAACGGAGGCTCATCACTATCAGTCCAATAAAAATCACCCCAAGCATCAGCCATGCCTGTTCAAACCCTCCCAGCATGTCTTTTATCAACCCCGCCGCGACAGGTGCTAAAGAGGCAATGAGATAGCCGATGCCCTGCACCCAAGCAGTCAGTTGGCCAGCTAGCACAGGGTCGTCTGAGTGATCCATAGTGATGATCAAGCTTAAGGGAAAAAGGCCACCAATTCCTAACCCCAACAGCGCGGTTGCCAACCAAGCCATGGTTTTAGGCATTAGCCCAAGAAGCAAAAAGCCCGTCACCGACAACAGCAGTACCAGCAATAACACCGGGCGACGGTCTTCCATTTGTTGAGCCAGTATCGGAAACGTTAGGCCAGCCATCACCTCGATGGCCGTTAGCCAACTAAGCGCCAGCCCTGCTTGCGTTTCAGACCAACCTAAATGGATAAAGGTGGGCGGAATCCAAGCAAGAAGGCAGGTATAACCCGCTGTGCCTAAACCAAAGAAAATCGCCAACGACCAAAACCGAGGCTGCCGCGCCATCGCTGAAAAAGCGATGCTAACGCTGTTGTTTTGACTAGGGGCTGGCAGTACTTGCCTGCGCATCACCCAGCCAACGAGCCCTGCAAGTGCTAAAAGCCCCCATAACGCCAAGGCGTTCTGCCAGCCAATATAGTCGCTCACTACAGGGGTAATGGCAGAGGCAAGCGCCGCGCCCCCCATAATGGAGGCAATATAGAACCCCATCACCATTGGGGTTTTCTCGCCTGCTGCCTGTTTTATCACCGCAGGAAGTGCGGCCTGGATAAACGCTATGCCAATGCCGGCGCCCAGTGCAGCTGTCCATAAACCTGCATACCCGAAGTCAAACCAATGCAACGCATCCGATAAAGCAATCGACACAAGCGCCAGAGTAATCACGCTGTTAAAGCCGATCCGCTTTGCGAGCAATGCGCTAGCAAAACACCCCAGCCCCATCGCTAATACCGGTAACGTGGTTAAAAGCGACAGCTGTGTAAATGAAAGGCTTACATCGTGACGGATTGCCTCAACCAGCGGCCCAATAGCTGCCATGGATGGCCGCAGGTTGAGCCCAATAAGAATGATCAGCAGGATCGTTCTTACCAACGGTATTGATCTCGAATTGCTATTGCGCATACCCACTGCCCACCCTTTATCGGCCATTGCTAAATAAGAATCGGCGTTTACTGTAAAACCTCAGGTTAACTTGAGGTCAAGAGAAATAATGGATCAGCGCATAGACTCTGGGGAAAGGGCATTGAGTGTGGACGAGGTGGCGAAAAGGAGCGGACTTAAGGTATCGACGATTTATGACTACGCCGCTGAAGGACTAATAACAAGCTGGAGAATTGAAGCTTCGTAGTCAGGTAGGATGTGTATTGTCTATGGCGGCCTGTCTCTTCATCAATACACATTTCATAACACAGGAGATATCAGGGCGCTTAACTTTACTGTTTCCTTATTTCTGTTTCTTCTGAAATGCATCGCTAAACGCCGCCGCTAAAATGCCAGTGGGCATGGCGATAATGCCGATACCTGCAACGGCCGTTAACCCCGCAAAGAATTTCCCTACCGCAGTTACTGGCGTGACGTCGCCATAGCCTACCGTCGTCAGCGTAGCGATACTCCACCAAAGCGCCCGGGGCACGCTACCAAACGCTTCAGGCTGAACTGCTGCCTCCACCACATAAAGACAGCAGGATGAAAACAGCAACAATAACCCAGCCACGCCTGCGCTTAACCATAGTTCGTGAGAACGAGACTGCAGCGCTTCTGCCAGCGCGGTCCATGCTTGGCTAAACCTGCCTAATCTAGCTAGCCGCAGCATGCGCGCTAAGCGCAACAGTCTCAGTAAGAACGCATTGTTCTGAGCAATAAATCCCAGAAAATACGGCAAGATCGCCAATAAATCGACCAAAGCCCAGAATGAAAACACATAGCGTAATCGCCCTTTCCAGCCGCGATAACGGGGATCTTCACCAATGGCATACAGCCGCAGCAAATACTCCACAATAAAGATCACTACAAACACAGCTTCCAACGTAGGGAAAAGATACGGTAGAAGCATCCGCAGCGTTGGTTCCGTCTCCAGAATTGCTGTCAGCGCTGCCAATAGAATCAGTACACAAATGACTTTATTGGTTACCGACAGCCCTAACTGTAAACGGACTTCTGGTGCCAACTGCCGATAGAGCGCGGCTTTTGATATTTTCATGCTTAGCAGGGCTTGTAAGTAAGTTTTAGCTTGGAAGCGACCACTATACCCCTAAAACCCCAACAACCGCTTACGCATAGGACGAATAGAGAACAGTACCAGTGCGCCTAAAGCCAACCACTCGACAGATGCAGGTAGCAGCTCCTGAACTTGGTTCGCCTGCTGAACCGGATCCCAACCTGTCATCGCCAGCCCTTGATCAAACACCCAGCCAATCAGCACCGTCACCAGCAGAATGCTGACGAGATAAACCGCTAACGCTTGGTTTCCAAACTCACGCCGCAGAATAGCCAGGGTGGCTAGGCTCGTCACAGGGCCAGCAAGTAGAAAAACTAACGCCATCCCCGGTGAAATGCCTGCCAATAGCAAGCCAGCGGCAACCGGTGTAGCTGCAGTCGCACAGATATATAAAGGAATACCAATGACCGCCATAAGGATTAGCGCCAACAAGCCACCCGAAAAACCTACCAGGGTTTCCGGCGGCACAAAGGTAACCAGCACCCCCGCCAGCAATAAACCGGCAAACATCCAACTACTAATGTCATCCAATAAATCGCTAAAGGCATACTTTAACCCTGCGATCACCCCTGTCGACTCAGTGGCATGTGCGTGAGCATGGCCATCATCAGCTCCTTTTGATGCACAGCAGCTGCTAACAGGAGTGCTTTTCGGCAGCGCTGATTGGCCAGTAAAGCCCACTAAAATGCCCGTCACTATCGCCGTTACCAAGGCTCCCAACACGCGCGCCAGCGCCATTAATGGGCCCAAGAGCACACTGGTAATGAGCATTGAATCCACCCCAACGCCGGGTGTACTAATCAGGAAAGACGTGGTTGGCCCACGGCCCGCCCCACCCCGATGCAACGCCAGTGCGGTGGGAATCGCCCCGCAGGAACACAGTGGCAACGGCATACCAATCACCGCTGCGCGTAAAATGCTGCCCAGTCCACGCCCCCCCATCCAACGCTGTAATAGATGTTCTGGCATTAAAGCCTTAATTAATCCCGCAATCACCAACCCCAGCAGCAGCCAAGGCGCGGCGCTTAACGCAATACTCAACAACTCATTAATCAAACTCATCGTCGGTTACCTGCTTGTTAGTCAAGAGAATAACGACTAGCCTAAACCCTGTAATCGTTACAGGGTCAAGCCAATGAAACGCTACTATCGTATCGGTGAAGTTGCCAGCCGAACCGGATGCTCGCCGGAAAGCATTCGCCATTATGAAAAGCTGGGATTACTGGCACCGCCACAGCGGGGAGAGCAAGGCTACCGGTCTTATGATCAGGCGGCATTAGAACGCATTGGCTTTATTCGCCATGGCCGTAGCCTGGGGTTAGATCTGCACAGCATTCAGGAGTTGTTAGCACTTTCCGACAACCCCGACACCGACTGCACCGCCGCCGATAATATTGCCAGCCGTCATCTAGAGCACTTAGAAGAACGCATCGCTGCCTTACAAGCACTGGCGGGGGAACTGCGCCAAGTGGTGCATCAATGCCGAGGCGGCAAGGCGGCTAACTGTCAGATCATTCAAACGCTGTATGATCACCAACCCACCTGCACCGAGCGGGGATGCGGAGAAGTGACGGCGTAAAGGCTGCCCCCTGCAATATCGCAGTTCAGTATCGTAAAAAAGGAACACCGCATGATTGAGACAAGGGAACAACTCGACGCCATTAAAAAGTCATGCTATTCGATGGTGACCAAAAGCGCAGGGATCTCAGCAGGCACCGCCATTATTCCCATACCTGGGCTGGATATCGGCTCAGACGTGGCCATCTTGATGCGCATAATTCCCAAAATTAATGCCCAGTTTGGTTTATCGCCTGAACAAATCGAAAGCCTAGATACTGAAACCAAGCTTTTTGTAATGACCGCCATTTCCAATACGGGAAGCAAGTTAGCCGGAAAATACATCACCAAGACGTTAATCATAACGCTGCTGAACAAGATGGGCGTTAAAGTTGCTGCCAAAGGTGTTTCTAAGTTTGTCCCCTTTATTGGCAGCGCTGTGGCAGGCAGTATTAGCTTTACTGCCATGAAGTACATGGGCAACAGACATATCGAGGATTGCTACAAGATTGCCTTGGCAACTCTGGAAAACAAGCAGCTACCTCCAGTGGCAGAGCCTGCGACCTTTATCCCTGCCGACCACCCTGCTAATTCCCATTAGCAGGTAGCGTACGGCCTGACAGAGTAGTTTCCACCTTGAGACAGCGATTAACACGCCTAGAAGAAGTTACAGTGTCATCTATGGACTGGAACTAGGGCTATATCGTTGGCCTGCATGAGTATTCCCCATGAGCAGCAAGCTTAGTACGCCAAAACAGGCGAGCCCTGCCAACAACATGGCCAAATGAAAACCACTTTCCATCGCGCGGGTAAAAAGGTCTTGAAGAGCGATTGAGGTGTTGGGGAATACGTGCTGAGTAATAGCCTCGCGCGCAATCTGTTCCACACGACCCACTCCTTTCTCAACTCCTCTCTCAACTACGGCAGAAGCAGAGGCAAAAACATGAATTGCCCGCTCACTCATTAATGTACCAAGCAGCGCAATACCAATTGTCATGCCAGCTTGGCGGAGTGCATTCATTGTTGCAGAGGCGGCTCCCGATAGTTCAGCCGATGCCAGGCTCATCACGGCAATGCTAGTGGCAGGAACTGCCAGCCCCACCCCGATACCGAGTAACGCAAACCATCCCCCCACAATCCAGTAAGGTGTTTGTGCCGTAAGCGTTCATTCCAAGGCGTTCTGCCACTCCGGTAAATTTCT
>NZ_JABUZE010000059.1:0-2790 GCF_014897805.1 Halomonas sp. 3F2F | reverse complement strand
AATATGGCGCGAGTAGCCGCTAGCCGAATTGATAACATCACACGCGAGATGCCCCAGGGGCAGGAGAGGCAGGCGTCACCTCAGGTGCCTGATTTTCATAGTCTTGTATTGCGCGACGTCACCCATCAGTACTACCACGAGCAGAGCGATGATTTCTTTGAGCTGGGGCCGATTAATCTGAGTTTTACACCGGGGGAAGTGGTGTTTCTGGTGGGGGGCAATGGCAGCGGTAAGACCACGCTGGCCAAAGTAGTGGTGGGGCTTTATCCGCCGGATGGTGGCGAAGTGTTGCTCAATGGCGAGCGTGTCGAGGCGGATGGTTGGGATGCTTACCGGCAGCTCTTCTCGGTGGTGTTCTCGGACTTCCATCTTTTCGAACGACTGTTGGAAGCACCGCGGGAAGATCTCGACGAAGAGGGCAACCGCCTGCTGGCCAAGTTGCATCTGCAGCACAAGGTGCGGGTTGAGAATGGTGCGTTCACCACCCAGTCGCTCTCTCAGGGCCAGCGTAAGCGCTTGGCGTTGGTAGTGGCCTACCTGGAAGATCGGCCCTTCTTGGTGTTTGATGAGTGGGCGGCAGATCAGGATCCGTTATTCAAAGAGGTGTTTTATTGCGAGGTGTTGCCCGAGCTAAAACGCATGGGCAAAGCGGTGCTGGTCATCACCCACGATGACCGTTACTTTCACCTCGCGGATCGGTTGGTGCGGCTAGAGAGTGGCAAGTTGTTGGCACCAGAGCCGATGGATGGTGAGCAGCCGACTAGTAGTGAGAATGTGGTGTCTTCGGCGGTCAATTGACTGGGTCATGGTGCATTGGTATCAGGAGGAGAGAACTGCTAGGAAGGATGTCAAAATAGGGGGTATCGATTAAACTGTACAGGTAACCGAGGAGAGATGATCATGAATACCCAGCTAGATCCTATCGTTTCTGAATTCGAGACGCAGGAACAAGCCGATAGCTATGATCGTTGGCTCAAAGCCAAGGTTCAGCACAGCATCGACAACCCGGGCCAGGGAATGTCCCATGATGAGGTCATGTCTAAGGTTGATGCGATCATCGCCGAAGCGGAGCAACGCCAAAGCGGCGGAGTTTCGTGAGCCTGCCTATCCGCTGGCATGACGAGGCGATTAACGACTTGTTTGAGCTCGTCGTCTACATCGCCGAGCGCGATCCTCAAGCTGCCCGGCGGCTGCGTATTCGTATTGAAGCAGCTGTCTCCTCAGTGGCTGAACATCCTTACTTACATCAAGTGGGCCGCTTGCCGGGTACGCGAGAAATTGTTGCTCACCCAAACTTTATCGTGGTCTACCAAGTGACGGATCGCATTGAGGTCATATCAGTGGTTCACTCTCGCCAAAATTATCCCTAACCGCCTATCCGTGCTGAATTAACCTTTTGTTACTCTTAGGTCGTTATCCTAAAGCTGCGGATTAAAGTTTTATCAATTTGCCCCCACCATGCGCGCCAACACCCTGTCCTTGAGCCAGAAGCGGTGAACCAGCGCCATGGCGATATGGCCGATGACTAATCCACATAGCAGCCACGAGAGTGGGCCGTGAAGAAGATCGGCGGGGGCGATCATCCAGGTGATGTCGCGCTCGGCTTCGGGCAGTAGCTTCATGCCATAAAAGCGCAGCGCGCCGCCGCGGCCGTACTGGCGCACAATAGCGAAAGCGGGCAGCCACAGCAGGAGCGCATAAAAGGTGATATGGACGAGGCGCGCCAAGCGTCCACCCAGCCCTGATTGGTGGGGAGGGCGCTGTTTTCGATTCGCCAATGCCCAGCCAAGGCGAGCCAGCGTCACGATCAGAATCATAAATCCTAATGTGCCGTGAGGTCCGATGCCCGCCAAGAACAGCGTGATAGCGTTTTCGCCCATTCCTCTCCAGGCCAGCAACACGGTAAATTGCAGTGTGATAAGCGCAGCGGTAACCCAGTGCAGAGCACGGCTGATTCGCCCATAGCAGTTGGGGCTGTCTAGCCAGCCAATATGCGTTTGAGCTGGCGTGTTTATGGAATCACTGTTTAACACCGTGTTATTTGCCGTTCCTTTAACCATTGGCTTTGCCCAGGCGCCAGTAGCCCATGCTGGTAACGTACTGCTTGGGTAGCCCGCACTCGTTGACCAAATAGCGGCGCAGTTTCATAGCGACTTTGGTTTCAGCGGCAATCCAGGCATAGAAGGGTGCGCTGTCATCCAGGGTGGCGGGGTCCCAAAGCGGGGCGTCTTCATCCTGGTTCAGTGCATCTTCGCTTCCATTGGCTACGGCCGAAGGGAAGCCTCCTAATGCGACAATCTCTTGTTGCAAATCGATATCGCGCAGCGCTCTCATCAGCAGCTCGCCGTGTTGACAGGCCGGCTCAGCGTCACGTGCTAGCCAGCGCAGTTTGGCGGCTTGGGGTAGCGGCTGAACATCGTCGCGGCGAGGCACTTCGAACAGCGCTTCGACCTTGGGTTTGAGAGGCAGGTCATCAAGGGTTTCTAGAATACCGGCAGCAGCGGGGAGGGCGGTTTCATCGGCGATAATCAGAATACGGCGCACGCCTTGGGGTGGCTTCCACTCGTAGCCCTGCTTGGGGCCTTCCGCGTTAGCGTCGGGGGCTGTCATGGCAAGGCGGTCACCTGGACTGGCATTCATTGCCCAGCGCGAGGCGGGGCCATTGTCGCCGTGGAGCACAAACTCTACATCCACTTCAGCCTGCTCTGGACGCAGGGCACGGATGGTGTAGGTGCGCGCAGAGGGACGCTGGGCATCCGGCAGTGCGCGGTAGGCGCTGTACCAATCGTG
>NZ_JABUZE010000058.1:0-1942 GCF_014897805.1 Halomonas sp. 3F2F | reverse complement strand
TTGTCGGGCTTCGCTTATACGCTGTTCGAGCGGTTACGGACTTATCTGAAGCACACGCCCTTCGCGCGCATGAGTCCGAGCAACCTGAGGCTCAAGCTCATCAAAGTAGGCGCGGTCATTATCCGCAATACGCGTCGAATCCGAGTACTCATGAGTGACAGCTACCCCTATAAAACGGCGCTATCCGATCTCGTCAGGCGGTTGGTTCCTAACTGACTGCTCGGGCGCCCCCGGCCCGAAGCAATGGGGGAAAGGGGGAAGTGTGTCTGAACGCCGGAAAGTGGTTAAAAAGTAGCCGATGTAAGTCGAGCCAGTAGGTGTTTAGCGGTGTTACAGCCTGAGTGCGGTACTGGCTGAGGTACTATGAGAAATCCAGGCTAAGAGGCTTAAAATCGCTTACATTGCTCATGCGTCCCACCCAGCTGTACTGCCTGATTCAAGCAGTGCGTTGCAATCTAGAATAACTTTGCGGCACGCCAAAATAGCACGATCCCATAACACTCCGGTCGTTTTATCGATAGCAATGGTTTGCTCACGGCGGCGCTCGAGGCGTGCGAGTGCGGCTTTGTGATCAGCGTCCAAAAGAGGCTGAAACTTGCTGCATCCGTAGCAAGTAAATGGAGCGTCCAAATAGCAGACCGTATCAGCGCCACAGACGGCCAAATCCTCAATTTGGCGATCCAGTCGACCTCCATTTTTAGCTGAAGTACGGTCTGTCACAATGGTTCCAGTAAAAGCCCCCACAACCAGCGCGAGATGATCGCTCATCTTCTCGTCAATCAGTTTCATCAACTCTGGCGATACCGCTCTGTATTTACGGACGCTGTGTGTATTTGCATGCATAAATGCGCTAGCGATTGACCACTCATCCAAACCAGCATTCGAGAGATCGGTACCGAGCGTATGCCTAAAGCGATGACCTTTGCTAATTTTTAGTGGTTGCTGGGTACGCGGCGAGATGGGAAAACCAGGCATATTTTCAATGCGATACAACCACGTTCGTATGACCCCATCAGAAATATGAAATTGCAACTTTGGTTCTTGCTCCAGCAATCGTAAGTCAGGTAAATCAACTATTACAGGCACTGACTCTTTCCCTCGTCGCTGACCTACTAATCTTCGACGAAAAAGAGGTACATTATTAATTGCTTTGTACCAGTTGGCTCGCTCAGGATATTCCGCCTCAAGTCCCGCTAGAACAATTGACTTATAGGCTTGCACGGTATTATAAAGGTCTTCATCTAAGTTAAATATCTCTGACTTTGCTCTCCACCCTGCATCACCTCCTCTTTGCTTCGCCCAAAAAATTCGAATTTTGTAGCCATGATCGGATTTAATAAAGTCCTTAAAGACAAGTTCCCTCAATTGACAACCTCGCAACCCATAGATCATCGCTAGCCGCAAATAGAGGTAGTGCTCAGGATCTAAATTTTTGTGGCAGAACTGGTCATGCATCCACTGGAACAGTGCGTCTTGCTCTACTCGCGTGAATGGTCCTTCCTCGGGATCCAAACGTAGGACCACATCATTTTTTGATCGTTTCTTTCTCGGTAGCGCTTTATAAGTATCCAGCAAAGCTTGGGAGGGTCGCTTTTCAAGCGATTCACACGCTTGCCAAAACTCCATAAAACCTACCAATGAGGAAAACTCACCCACATTAAAACGCTCACGTAGATCGATCAGGTGATCCATATTTAGGGGCTCTAGATCTGCCTTTGCAGCGCGTGATAACACTGAAGTAACCTGTCCAATAGTTCCCTGTGCAACCTCCGTCATACGATAAGCTAAAGCAGCCTGTAACCAACGCTGCCAGTCAGGTGGAACACAAAGAATTGCGGCTTCCCAATTAACCCCTTGCCGGACCGACCGGTCAGGCCACCACAGCGGTTCAGAGGGAGTATCGAGTAGGGTGAGGCGTTACCGCCTCATCCCTCTCACAGAA
>NZ_JABUZE010000065.1:0-85629 GCF_014897805.1 Halomonas sp. 3F2F | reverse complement strand
TCAGACTCCAACGTTACACGAAAACTTAAGATCAGGCACTTAGTACTTATGACTAGTGCTGCTAAATGGTAAAAGGAAACACTGTGTACGACGCGTGGCGTAACTATGCAAATGCCCCCCAAGAGGGGGCGATTGTTTGCCCTTCTAAACTTATAGAAGAAGGCAATGCACACTGCATGGAAGTTATTAGTAACGATGGTTCTTTCCCCGTCATTGTAACGCGCATAGAGGGTGCAATTTATTGCTACGTCAATGCCTGCCCCCACCAATACTTACCTTTAAATTACCGGTCGGACAGTGTTATTTCGTCAGATAGAAGCCGTTTGCTATGCAGTGCCCATGGCGCAGCGTTTGATATTAAAACAGGCAACTGCTTAGCAGGTGCTTTTGATAACCTTGACGCAATACCGGTGTTTGAAGACCCGCAAGGCAATGTTTGCATTGGCTGATGCTAGATTAAGCCCTGCGATAATGGCCTCAGGCGGCCTATCGCAGGGCTTATCGCTTACAGCGTGAGGCCGAGCAACAGGTAAGCAGCCAAGGAGAGTATGGCAACGGCAAGCGCAAAGGGAATTTGCGTCTTGATATGGTCGATATGGTCAGAAGCAGCCCCTGTGGATGCAAGCACAGAGGTATCCGACAACGGCGAGCAGTGATCCCCGAACACACCGCCACCCGCTACGGCTGCCACCGTGGCATATACCAGCGGTGTCAGCATATCGCTGCTGAAGTTGAATGCGAGCGGCACAGCCAGCGGCATCATGATAGCGAAGGTGCCCCAAGAGGTACCGGTTGAAAAGGCGATAACGGCAGCGATAAGGAATGTCATCGCTGGCAGTAATGCCGGTGTCAGCCAGCCACCGGTGGCTTCAACGATATAGCTGGCCGTGCCCATGTCTTTGGAAAGCTGATTCAACGAGTAGGCTAACGCCAGAATAATAATGGCTGGCATTACTCCCTTCATCCCGGCCATCGAGGTTTTCATAATGTCGTTGAAGGGAATGCCCTGAAGGCGCATAACGATACCGAGAAACACAGAAGCCGCCAGAAACGCTTCCATGGTCTTGGCCGAGTCCATCACGATAAAGGTGCCGACAGCAACGCCGATCACCACCAGTACCGGGGCGAAAAAATTCCAGAATAGGTTGGTACGCGCGCCGTCATAGGGCGGAATTTCGGTCAGCTCCTCGCCCACCAGTGGTTCTGCCCCATCACGCAGCACTTTGCCCTCTTCCTGAGCGCGACGCTCGGCTTCGCGCATCGGTCCAAACAGTGGAATAACACCGACAATGACCAGCCCCACGACCAGCACCGAGAGCCATGCATAGAGGTTAAAGGGAACCGCATGTAGAAACACGCCCATCGCCTGTGCAGCATTTTCGATGGGCCCCATGCCAATCAGTAAGCCAGAAATAAACACTGCCCAGCCAGTGATCGGAACCATCACACTCACCGGGGCGGAAGTGGAGTCCGCGATATACGCCAGCTTTTCCCGCGATACCCGATAGCGATCCGTCAGGCCGCGCATGGTGCTACCGACAAACAAGGGGCTGAAATAGTCGCTGAAGAAAACGAACATGCCCATCACCCAGGCAATCAACTGAACCCGCACTCGCGATAAAGCACGGCGTTCCACCCAGGCGGTAAAGTTCTGAATCGCCCCTGTGCGTTGGAAGAACGCGATCACTGTGCCAATGAAAAGCTCCAACAGCAGTATCCAGGAGAAACTGGTGGTGCCCAGGGTTTCCTTTAACAGCGTGGGAAAGCCCATCAAGCCATTGCCCAGGGTAATCACCCCAACGAAACAGGCGACTGCCAGCGAGAAAACGGTGTTGCGGGTAATAAATGCCAGCACAATGGCTAATGCCGCCGGCATGATGGACAGCAGCCCAATATGATCTTGAGGATCCATTGTCATCTCTCTTTTTTATAATGGTGAGTGGGGATCAAGTTTCTTGTTTTGCCTTACGGCGCTCCATTTCACTGGTCAGGTAGAAACCCAACCGACGCACGGGATCGGGCGGCATCCAACTCGCCTTGCCGAATAACGACGCAATATTTTCGACCGGCTGACCCATGGCATGGCGCGCCAGGGCATCGCCAAGGAAGGTACCCTTGACGATACCGCCGCCATTGCACCCCGCTGATACATACAAACCGGGCTGGATCTCCCCCCACAGTGGCGCACCGTTATAGGTCAGCCCGGTGGTCCCTCCCCAGACCTTATCGAAGCGCACTGGGGTGAGTTCGGGATAGCGCGCCTCAAGGCTCGCTTTCAGTTCAGCCTCAATACGGGCGTTATCGGCTTCGCGTTCATAGCTGTAACGCGAACGAATCATCAAGCGCCCATCGGCGGTGGTGCGCAGCGTACAACCCAAGCGATGTGCGGGTAGCAGTCCCCAGGTCGTCGCAGCAATGCGTTGTCGTTCAAGCCCAGGCAAAGGCTCGGTAATAGCGGCATAGGTATAAATAGCGGTTAGCCGCGAAGGGTCTGCGCCCAAGGCCCTAGAAAACGCGTTATTGGCCAGGATTACCTGTCCAGCCGTTACTTCACCCTCGGGTGTAGTGACACGCCACTTTTTGCCATCAGGCTTGATTTGAGTCGCGGGAGAGTGCTCATGCAGTTCGATTCCGGTTTCCAATGAATCCGCTAAACCAACAATCAATGCTGCAGGCTGAACGAGATAACAGTCCGGTGAATAAATACCCTGTGTGTAGTAGCGCGTGCCAATTCGCTCAGCCAGTTGGCTAGCGCTCAAGGTCTGGTAAGAAAGGCCTGCAGCGTTAAGAAAAGCTTCATACTGGGCCAAGGCGCGCTGGCCTATCGCACTGCGGGCAGCTCGATAAGTGCCGCTACGTTCGAGTTGGCAGTCAATTCCCAGCCGTTCGACCCGCTCGCGCAGTAGCGCCATGGTTTGTCGGCTTAATGCGTTCAGTGTCTCCATGCGCTCAAGTTCTTCGGGGCGAGCATCATTGGCTAAAGCGATTTCCAGCATGAAACCAGAGTTACGCCCAGGGCTACCTTCACCCACTTGGTCGGCTTCAAGAATTTTGATGCGGTCTTCAGGCCGCGCCTGCTGCCAGGCCGTAGCTGCCGCGAAGCCGGTGTAACCGGCCCCGATGATGACGACATCCGCCTCAGTTTGGCCACGCAAGGCGGGGGTCGGCTGGCGCTCTGGAAGCCAGGCGTTCCAGCCGCACAGGCGCTGATGGGATGGATGCGTGGGTTGTGACATGACGATTTAATCCAGATACAGCAGGCCGTGGGCCTGATTAACCATAGCGGCGACTTCCTCTTGCATGCCTTGGAGTACCTCCAACTTATGGGCCGTCGTCATGCGAGATTTGAGCATTGAGCAACTCATGGCTCCCAAGGGGTGGCCACTATGGTCGAGGATGGGAATGGCTAAGCCGCAGTATTCCGGGAGTAGAGAACCTTCAACGCCACGGGCGTAGCCATGTGTTAGTAGATGGTTAATTTCGGCTTCGACATCGGCGGTGGCAATCGCGTAATCATCCCGCAATCGTGTCGCGTTGTGGTCGAGAATCTCGCCTCGCTCATCCGCACCGAGATACGCGAGCAAGGCAATCGACGCTTGGCCGACACCCAGCGGCAAGCGCCCTCCCGTCGCCCTAACGAAACTGCCCACCGGATAAGCACCGTTCTGTACTTCCAGGCAAACCGCGTAGATACCATCGCGGGCGAACAGATAGAAACTGTCTCCCCAGCGTTGTGCCAACGCCAGCAGCCTCGGTCGAGCCAAATCTCGCAATCCAGCGCCATTGCCCGCCTGAGCACCAAGCACTAGCAACTCATAGCCCAGCAGGTAACGCCCACGAATGGGGGAAGAGCGTAAAAACCCTTGCTGCTTGAGACCTTTTAACAACCGATAGAGCGTAGGACGGCTGAAACTCAGCTCATTCAGATAATCGTCGACACTCGCACCGCGGTGGCCACCACGTGCGGTAATTTGCAGTATCTGCATGGCGTGAACGAGCGTGCTGGGGCCTGATGAGGTGATGTTTTCATTTACCGGCATTATGTTTATCGTTATTTGTCTAGGTGAGCTAGAACATAGCAAGACAAATTCGCGAGTTCATCTCACTAAATGAGACACAACCATTTTCACGCGATAAATCAGATGTCGGGCAATTGACTCTGTCGAACAACGCCGATCATTGCCTATCATTTTGCCGGTCTGTGCGTCAGTCTATCCACTGGCGCTTGTTGTCACTGAACAATCACACCGCCAAGGCATAGCATTGGCGCACAAGGAGAATGGCAAACGATGGGGCGCAACCAAACGGCACTCAATGCCTTACTTCTGCTGCTGCCACGGCTGGCTCATTTTGCCTGGCGTGTCGTGTGTCATTTCCTGAAAAATCGCGGCATCCTGCTTGCCGGTGGGGTGGGTTACAACATTTTGCTCTCCATCGTGCCGCTATTTGCAGTATTGGTTGTGCTGTTAACAAAAGTGGTGGATCAACAGCATTTACTCAGCGTTCTTGCTGTACAAGCGCGCCACCTAGCACCGGCCCATGCCGAAGTGTTGATGGATGCTGTCCGCAGCCTGCTGGAGTCTCGCGACGTCATCGGCATTCTTAGCTTACCCATTCTACTGCTCTTCAGCTCCTTCGCCTTTCGCATGCTCGAAGATGCCTTGGCGATTATCTTCCATGCGCCAGAAAGCCCCCATATCAAGCGCAGTGTGTGGGTATCGGTGATGCTGCCGTACGCTTTCATGTTAGTGCTAGGGGCGGGGCTGCTGGCCTTAACGCTGGTAGTCACCCTGGCCAGCTCGCTCAATACGCTGATGATGGCGCTCTTTGAGCGGCAACTGCCGTTTGCAGGGTTTTCCGAACCAGTCCTTAACTTATTCAGTTTTGCTGGGGTTTTCTTATTGTTTAGCGCTATCTATAAGGTGCTACCGGTGGTGCGTATCGCGTTGCGCCGAGCGATCATCGGCGGCTTTATCGCGGCGCTGCTGTGGGAAGGCGTGCGGCTGCTACTGGTTTACTATTTCACTCACCTCTCGTTCGTCAACGCCGTTTACGGATCCCTAGCAACGCTGATCATTGTGCTGATCAGCCTGGAAGTCGGTGCCATCATTTTATTGCTGGGCGCACAAGTCATTGCTGAGCTAGAGCGCAATACACGCCTCGGCCTGCCTTGGCATATTGACCCAGACCGACAACCCATCACCCACCTTGATTAAGACATTACATTGAAATGCCGCCATCTTTTGATGGCGGCATTTATTTGAGCGCTATTTATAAGAGGGCGGCCCCCTTTATACTCGCCTAGTATCAGGCCATTGTATGCGCCACATGGCGGTCACGTCTGGCGCTCCACACCAGCGTCATCAGAAACAGTGCCAAGCCCAAGAAATCCAGCAGTAAGTTTCCATGGGGCCACAGCATTAAAGCACCAATGGGGAACATGGCTAGGCGCAGCCACCAGGGCAACTCGCTTTCCAGATAGCCTTCCAGCCCTGCGATAATGGCGTAAATACCGAACAACGCGAAGGCGAACACCACCAGCATTTCGGTCGGCGTCCCGGTGATCATTGGCGACCACACAAACAGCAAGGGAATGATGTAGAGGCCCTTGGCAATTTTCCAGGCGGTAAAACCAGTACGCATAGGCGGCGTTTTGGCGATAGCCGCCGCAGCGAAGGCGGTAAGGCATACTGGCGGAGTCACATTGGAGTCCTGAGATAGCCAGAAAATCACCATGTGCGCCGCCACCAGCATCATCGATATCGTGTGCGACGAAAGCGCCTGCTCGTAGAGTTGTGAACGGAAATCGTCCGGCACCACGGCCAGTAGTTGTTGGGCACTGGCAGCGTCCATCGGGGCATTCAGCGCTTCCAAGGCATCTGGCGCGGCAAGCATAAAGATCGCCCGTGCCTGCTCGGGCAAATCACCGGCCATAATCAGCTCTAACAGCTGGCTTTCCGCCATCAAACCATACAACGCAGGTGCCGATAGCGTGCCCAATACGATGTAAGCGGCCGTCACCGGCAACCCCATTCCCAGTATAAGAGAGGCCAGCGCGATCAACACAATGGTGATTAACAGGCTGCCGCCCGCCCAGTCTGAGATCATCAACGAAAAGATGTTACCAATGCCGGTCGTCGACACCACATTGACGATCAAACCAACCGTCAGCAGTAGAATGGCGGTGGAAACCATATTGCGGGTGCCCAGCACCAGGGCGTCGATGATTGCCTGAAGCTTCATGGGTGAACGTGATAGCCAGGAAGCAACGACCACCGATACGATAGCGATACCGGCAGCGTAGGTGGGGGTGAAGCCATTGACAAGGGCGACTACCAGTATCACAAGTGGCAGCAGGTAGTGCCAACCGCCCTTCAGTACGTCAATCAGCCTAGGAGCCTGTTCCATCTCTACCTTCTGGGCACCGCTACGCTTGGCTTCAATGCGCACGAACATGGCCACCGAGAGGAAGTACAGCAGAGCAGGAAGCGCAGCGACACCAATGATGGTGAGATACGAGACCTGGGTGTAAGAGGCCATGATAAAGGCACCCGCTCCCATGACGGGGGGCATAAGCTGGCCCCCAGTTGAAGCTGCGGCTTCAACGCCAGCCGCAAAACGCGGTGGAAAACCGGCCTTACGCATTAGGGGAATAGTGATCACACCGGTGGAGACTGTATTGGCCACGCTGGAGCCAGAGACCGACCCCATAAGCCCTGAAGCGAATACCGCTACAAACCCCGGGCCACCAACAAAGCGACCCGCGGCACAACGTGCCAGCTCGATGATGAACTCTCCAGCACCCGAACGTACCAGGAAGGCGCCAAAGAGAATGAACATGAAAACGTAAGACCAGGAAATCCGGGCAATCGAGCCCAGCATGCCGTCACCGCCGAGGAAGCTGCGAAACAGCACGGTTTCCCAGTTCAGCCCGGGGAAATTGAACACCCCGCCGACATAGCGCCCCCACCAGGCAACGTACGTCAGCGCAATGATACATAGCAGCGGGATAAACCAGCCGGTAGTCCGGCGGGCGAACTCAAGTACCAACCCTAAGGCAGTAATCGACACGATCCAGTCAGCCAGGGAAAAGCGTACCCCACGGGCATAAAGCGCATCCTCGAAACCGATTAAATAGAACGCACAGCCTAGGGCGGCTAGACCAAGACACACATCAACGGCGAGTAATAGGCGCTGACCACTAGCCGAGCGCGCTTTGAACATAGGCACGGAAAGCGCACACAACAGGCCGAACATACCGAAGTGTAATGCACTAACCCAAATCTCTGAGACAGTGCCCAGGGTATTGAAATAGATATGTGAGAAAGCAACGACGATGGCGAGCAAGCTCAGAATCCGCCCAAGCCAGGGGTGCTCAAGGCGCTCTGCAGCGCTGCTTGCGGATTCATCGCGCACCGTATCAGGTGTCGAATGACTCATGGTGTACCTCATAAAACTAAGTAAGGCATAGGGAGGCCATCCGCCCGGCTTATGCCAGGCAGATGCAGGACGATAGGCCTTCAGCCTTCGAGAAGATGTTCCGGAATTTCAATGCCTTGTTCTTGGAAATAGCGCGCGGCACCGGCATGCAGTGGCATCGGCAGACCGTCGAGCGCTTTCTCCAGAGCCATGTCACGCGTTGCAGGGTGAATGTTATTCAGAAACGGCAGGTTCTCGAACATGGCTTTGGTTATTTGATACACATGCTCTTCAGGAACATCGGCGTTAACCACCAGAATGTTGGGCTGGGAAATGGTATTGATCGGGGAGTCCTGACCAGGGTAAGTGTCGGCGGGAATTTCGAAAGCACTCCACACTGGGTACTGGCTGTTAATGCGTTCAAGTTGCTCAGCGGTCACGTCCAGGGTAGTAATGTCATCGCCCATATTGGCATAGGCACTGGTCACGGCGGAGGCCGGAACGCCTGCCGGTATGTTCATACCGTCTATATTGCCGTTCTGCATGGAATCAGCGCTGGCACTGTAGCCCAGGTAGGCAATATCCATCTGCTCCGGATCAATATCCAGACCGGCAAGAATTTGCCGACCAGAGCCTTCGGTACCGGAATTACGCGCACCAATGGAGAAACCGCGCCCGTATAGCTGGGCCAAGTCATCGATGGTGCCAGTATCGACAAGAGCGTCGCGCATCACAAAGTGCTCCACGTTCTGCCACAACATGGAAACTGAGCGTACGTTGTCATAGGCTTTGGGCACCGGCCCCTCACCGGACCATGCCCAGGCGCCGTAGAGCGCTTGCAGAATGCCGAATTGAGCCTGATCATCATCCATCAGGCGCAAGTTTTCCGCTGAACCCGCCGAGCTGATGGCGGAAACGGAGATGCCGTGAGTAGGCTCGAGCTTGACACGTATCAGTGTAGAAAGTGCGACGCCTACCGGATAGAACGTGCCACCGGTGGTGGCGGTGCCCATGATGTATTGTCCGTCCTGGGGAGAGTCCTGGGCGGTAACAGCGGAGACACTGACGCCGAATGCAGCGGCGGTAGCGAGACAAAGAGCGGTTTTAAGAAATTGGCGTTTCAGCATGGTGTTGCTCCCAGCTTATTGGAATTGTTGGAGTAATCACTACTCCTTCCCCAATAGAGCGAGAAGCTAGCCAACTTTAAACAAAGCCATAAAAATCAATAAATTATGATTTCACCTCTACGACAAAAGGCGAAGGCGCCTGAACGACCATCGGCCATTTTTCGCCGATGGTTTTTGCCCTCATCGGCAAAAAATGGCCGATGAATCAGCCCTAGCGCATTAACTCTTGAATCAATCGTTTAGGTCGCGAGAAAGTCTTCGCGGCGTAACTGGTGACGCTGCATTTTCTGATTGAGTGTACGGCGAGGCAGGTCGAGTTCATCGAGTACCGCTTGAATATTGCCATTATGGCGCTGTAGCGCTTCTTTCAAGACGGTAGCCTCAAATACTTCCATACGCACAGAGAGTGCAGACGCTTGATTTGGCGGCATAGGCGAGCTTTGCCAGGGCAGATCCAGCCCAAGAATAAAGCGCGTGGCAATATTGCGCAGCTCGCGGAGGTTTCCAGGCCACCGATGATTGCCGAGGGCAGTCAGCAGTTCTGTGGTGGGTTCGCGTAGCGGCCTTTCGTGAACATCAGCGGCTTGATGGCAGAAGTGACGAAACAGTAAGGGAATATCTTCGCGGCGCTCACGCAAGGGAGGAATCGCCAGCTCAGCAATCGCCAGACGATAATAAAGATCCTCGCGAAAATCTCCTTGCGAGACCATTTCCAGCAAGTTCTCTTTACTGGCCGCCACGACCCGAAGATGGAGGTGAATAACCTGGTTGCTGCCTAGCCGGGTAATTTCACCTTCCTGCAGTGCGCGCAATAGCTTAACCTGGGCAGACAGTGGCAGTGACTCTATTTCATCCAAAAAGAGGGTGCCGTGGCTAGCGGTTTCCAGCAGGCCTATACGTCGCTCTCCCGCCCCGGTAAAGGCACCTTTTTCATGCCCGAACAGCTCTGATTCAATTAATTCACTGTTCATGGCGCCACAGTTCAACGCCACAAAAGCGCCTTGGCTACCGCTGCCAAAGTCATGCAAGGCGCGAGCCACGACTTCCTTGCCGCTGCCCGTTTCACCATTGATAACCACGTTGGCGCGGCTAGCAGCTAAGTTTTCCACTTGGCGCCGCAGTAGTTGCATCAGTGCAGAATCGCCAAGCAGGCGCGTGCTTAAATAGTTATTCCGTAATGCCTGCTGTAACTGCAAGTTTTCCAGCGCCAGGGCCCGATGCTCTAGTGCTCGTCGTACACACTCCTCAAGGCGTTCAGGATCGAAGGGCTTTTGCACAAAGTCCCAGGCCCCCTGCTGAATCGCAGCAACCGCCATGGGGACATCACCGTGGCCCGTGATCAGAATCACCGGGGGCGGCGTATCGAGTGCTTGCACGGCGGCAAACAAGGCCAAGCCATCCATCTCGGGCATCTTGATATCACTGACGACGACACCGCACGGCTGGCCGTTTTGAAGTGCATTCAGCGCCTTACCGGCGCGTGAAAACGTGTGAACCTCTAATCCCGACACCTCCAACCATTGGCTAAGAGAGTCACGGACATCGGCTTCATCGTCCACTAGCCAGACGGGCAGAGAAGCAGCCGGTAGCCGAGCTAAGGTGCTAGAAGGTGCGTGCGTCATGAAGGTGTCTCCTCACCATGCGGTAATGTCAGACAAAACCAAGCGCCCCCAGCAGGGTGATTACCAGCGCTGAGTTTACCGCCAAGATCCTGAGCAATGCCGTAGCTAATAAACAGCCCCAGCCCTAAGCCTTCCCCAACCGGTTTAGTCGTAAAGAATGGGTCGAACATCTGCTCGATCACCTCTTGAGGCAAGCCAGGGCCATTGTCATGGACCGTCAACCGCACTTGCTCCGTCGTTACCTCAACATGAAGACGAATGACGCCATTGGGTATCTCATTCAAAGCATCCAGCGCATTACGCAGCAGGTTGGTGAGCAACTGCTCCAGGCGAACGTCATCGCCGCGCACCCAGAGCGACTGCTGCCAATCACCGTCACGCTCCAAACGCACTTTTTGCTGCTGGAAACGCTCCTCCAGTAGTTCTAGTACGAAGTTCAGGCTGGCCGGAAGATCCACACCCTCCTGGCTCTCGCCCTTGCGAGCAAACAGCTTTAGCTGCTCGATTAACCGAGCGAGACGTTTGCTCAATACCTGAATACGCTGGAAGTTGTCGCCTGCCATTTCCTGACGGCCGAGCGCCAACAACCGCTCACCGTTGGCAGCATAAGTGCGTATGCCTGAAAGAGGTTGATTAAGCTCATGGGCAATGCCTGCTGCCATGGTCCCCAAGGCGGCCAACTTACCCGCTTGGACCAGTTCAGCTTGCGCATCCTCTAAAGCCTGGGTGCGTTCCTGGACACGTTCTTCCAAGCGAATATTGGTTTGTTGGATGATTTTCGCCTGAGCATCACGCATGTGTTGGCGTTTTTGGCGTTCACGCAACCACAAGCCAAACAACAAAAGAGCGGAAAGCGTGACTAAGCCCGCCAGGAGTACGTTGCGAGCACTGATATAAAGTGGGCGCACTGGGCTAAGATAATGCATCGACCAACCCAGGGTAGAAAGCGGCAGGGAAGCGACCAGAAAACGCTCGCCTCCTCCTTGTGCTTGGTTGCCTATTACCAGTGTATCGTCATGCAGGCGCTGGCCGAGAGGGGAAAGCGGTTTATCGAGAAATTGACGTTGGGCACTAATCTGCGCCAATGCATCATCAGGAAGCCCATCAATGTGCTGAAACCGCCACTGCTCGCGGCTAGAAAGTATCACAACGCCATTGGCATCCGACAAAATGACGTTTTCTTGTGCTCGACGCCAATCCTCTTGAAGCGCTTCCAGTGAGACCTTAACCACCAGGACACCCGCAGAGACAGTATCGTCGCCAAAAGTAACGACATAAGAGGTGAAATAACCCGGCTGTCCGGTTGTATCACCGATCGCAAAGAATTCACCGCTACCACTCTGCATGGCATCGTAAAAATAGGGGCGGAAGTGATAATCGTGGCCAATGAAACTTTGCTCGAGTTCATAGTTGCTGCTGGCCAGGGTGACGCCTTGCTCATTCATCAGAAAAATGGCGTCAGCGCCCGAACGCTCAGCGACCTCAGCCAAGTGCTGATTAACAGGAGATAGCAATAGCTCACTGGGTTCGCGCAGGGCAGCCTGGACTAAAGGCTGCTGGGCCAGTAAGTCAGGCAGATAGGTAAAGCGCTCAAGCGCGCCTTGCAGACTACTGGTGTAGAGCGCTAGACGAGTATTCGCGTGACGTTGGGCATCCGCTTCGGCGTGGCTGTATTGCCAATGCCATAACCACCATAACCCCAAAAGGCTCAGCACGATTAAAGAGGCCAGAACCAGCGCATACAGCCAAATCTTTCTGCTCACTGTGAGTTTGCCTCAACGGTCGAATTGATCAGGCCCAAGAGCTTATCATCCAGGTGTAAGCACGCCCATTGTCGGAGGTATCTCTAACGCCCTCCAGCACAGCGGCAAACTTATCACTATGCGGTTGCCACTGGTGTCACCGGCGAGCCAATGGCACCTGGCAGCCGAAGTGGTGGCGCCGTTAGCAAGAACCGGTTGCGCTGACGGCTATGCAACCATTCTGCTAAATCTTTCAGATACCATAACTCCGCCAGCGGCAATCCGAGTTTGAACAGGCAATGATGGTGCAATGGAAGTTTAGAGCAACAGCTCGGCGCCAACTCACGATCCAAGTTTTCTACCGCATAATTATCCGCACAGATCGCCGCAATGCCGCTGTCAGTGATCCACTCCAGCAAGGCCGAATCACTGCCATCAAGCACTGCCCCGGTATTTTTCAATACCTCGGGCTGCGGCGTCCCTTGCATATCCAACAACGCCTCGGCGAACCCTGTGCGCAATACCAGCATATCGCCGCGCTCCACCACCACGTTTAGCTGTTTTAGCGCATCCATCAACTCCAGGTGCCCTACTAACGTTCTTCCTGCACCGAAAACTCTCACCAGATCGACTAATACGGCTCGGCCCTGCATGCCATGTGCCGCCAGTGTCTCGATTCCCAGTCGTCTAGCATAGGAGTCGTGCCATTGGGCCGACTCTCCGCTCAGATCGAGCACATCCTGCTCGGCCAGGTAGCCGTTGTAGTAGCGGCGTTCCGGCGTGCCATCACCATCGCCATCGAACAAAGCGCCCACATGAGCCAGGGAGTCCCACTGCGTAGAGTACTGCAACGATAGCTGAACTTGATCATCACTGATAACGTCATGCAGCGCGGGGCTATGAGTCGCCAGAGGGAAGTTGATGTACTGGTCATCACCCAAGGCTGTCGGAGTTAGCTTCGGAGGCGAGCGACGGGGGTTCAATACCTTTCCACCGGGGATATCCAGAGGTAACGACAAGCAGAATGTCACCCCTTCGTGAACTTCCTTAACACCTTTGAGCACCTGCTCGGTATCGATCAGATTGACTCGCCCCAGTTGATCGTCAGGGCCAAACTCGCCCCAATTGCTACCTTCAGGACGTTTCTTCCAGCGAGGCTGATTCATAACTTGTCTCCACCGGCATGTTGGGTAGCGATTTCAATGATACGTTGCAGGTTTTCCCGCTCCCGGGCCTGGTGCTGGGTCCGCGTCTCATCACTCCACTGGTAGAAACCTTGCCCAGCCTTGGCACCTAGACGACCTTGGGCAACGTACTCTTCAAGCAGAGCGGCAGGTTGCTGACGTGCTTCGAGATCCGCATAGAGGTAATGGGCGATATTCAGATGGGTGTCCAACCCGTTAAGGTCGCGCTGACATAATGGGCCGTTCAACGCCATACGCACACCGATAGAGTACTGCACGATATCATCCAGCGCTTCGGCCTCCACTACCCCTTTTTCCAACAGGGAGAGGCATTCACGCATCACCGCATGCTGGATCCGGTTAGCGACGAAGCCAGGTACACAGGTATTCAGTACCGCGGGGCGTTTCCCCCAACGCTTTAGCCAACCGCATACCTTTTTCACTACTGCCGCCTCGGTATGGCTGCCTGGCACCACTTCCACGGCAGGTATGATATCCGCCGGATTAAAGAAGTGCGTCCCCAGGAACCGTTGCGGCACCCGCATGGCACTTCCGATGTCATCAATCGGAATACCCGATGTATTGGTCACGATGATACAAGTATCGGCTACTTCAGACTCGATTTGCGCCACGACCTTTCGCTTAATCGCGACGTCTTCTGTCACGCTCTCGATGACAAAATCGGCACTCTTCGCCACCTCCAAATTCGTGGTAAAGCAAATAACTGCAGCACTCTCCCCCACACTCAAGCGACTGGCTTCCAATACTTGCGGGTTGGTATCAACCACAGTGACCTTGACACCATGCGTCGCCATTAACTTGGCCAGCGTAGTGCCCATGGTTCCCGCACCTACCACAGCAGCTTGCAATGAACCGTCCTGCATCAGTATTTCCTCCTTCGCCTAGCTTGAGACCATACAAGTGCTAGACAAATGTCGCATTGAATAAAGTTGGTCTTAGGTCAAAGATCACTCACGAAAAACGAACTTATGTACGCTATGCGTACACAATAGCCAATGACAGACACGCCGACAATAAGAGGGCTTCCTATGAATGCGCTGGCAAATTTCTTCACCCGGCTCGTTAACCGCTATATGCCCGATCCTCTCGTCATCGCTATCCTTCTAACCATGCTCACAATGCTCCTGGCAGTGCTAATGCAGGGCACCAGTCCCTTGAATGCAGTGCGATATTGGGGCGATGGTTTCTGGGACTTGCTGGCCTTCAGCATGCAAATGACGGTCATCCTCCTAGCGGGCTACATCCTGGCCAAAACGCCCTTAGTTGACGGCGCACTCAACCGCGTCGCAGCACGCGTTACAACGCCCTTCGTCGCGATTGTTGTTGCCACTCTGGTGGGAGGTATCGGTAGCTGGCTCAACTGGGGCTTCGGCTTGGTCATCGGCGGTATAGTCGCCCAGAAATTGGCGCTTAACGTAAAGGGCTTACATTACCCATTAGTGATCGCTGCGGCGTATTCTGGCTTTGCTCTTTATGGTATCGGCCTGTCTGGCAGCGTGCCGCTACTGATCGCCACCGAAGGACACTTTCTTCAGGATACGATTGGATTAATCCCACTGAGCGAAACAATTTTCTCGCCCATTCTTTTGATCACCAGCGCCCTTATTCTTCTCACTCTTCCGTTCTTCAATGCCTGGCTGCATCCCAAGCAAGCCAAAGATATCGTCGAAATCGACCCAACCACGGTAGCCAAGCCCTCCGTCGCTCCGCTTCCCAACGACACAAAAACCACCATCGCCGAACGCTTGAATCGCAGCAAATTAGTGGGCATTGGCATTGGCGCGCTAGGCATGCTGTATATTGCACTGTATGCATTAGATGGCGGTTCGCTGAACCTCAATACCGTCAATTTCGCCTTCTTGTTTTTGGGGATATTGCTATTTGCCTCGCCTGCCAACTACCTAGCCGCTTTGACGGATGGGATTCGTATCGTCTCTGGCATCATCGTGCAATACCCTTTCTACGCGGGGATCATGGGAATTCTCGTGGGGTCGGGGCTGGTGGTTTCGTTCGCCAATACCTTTGTTGATATCTCCAGTGCGCAAACCTTGCCTATCTGGTCATTCATCAGCGGCGCCATCATCAACCTGCTGGCACCATCCGGTGGCGGCCAATGGGCTGTCCAAGGTCCTGTTATGGTTCAAGCCGCCACAGAACTTGGTGCTTCCCAGGCAGCCACGGCGCTGGCCGTCCAAATTGGTGACCAATGGAGCAACATGGTTCAGCCGTTCTGGATCCTGCCGGTGTTAGCCATCTCCGGCTTGAAGTTACGTGATGTGATGGGCTACATGGTGCTGATCCTAATCTACCTCGGGGTCATCTACGCCAGCGCGATGCTGATTTGGGGCTACCTCGGCGCCTAACGGCTCTTATCTACGCTTAACGACTCTTGACTTACGGGACTGCCCCATGCCTTTTTTGATCGAAACCTTCGACAAGCCCAGCCGTCAGGCCCTACGCCTGGAGGTACGCCAAGCCCACCTGGAGTATCTGGATGCCAACGTAGTGACCTTATTGGCCTGTGGCGCCAAGCTTTCCGATGATGGCGAAACGGCGTCTGGCGGTATCTACCTAGTCGACTTGGATAGCCGCGAGGAGGCCGAGCACTTCATCGAGTCCGACCCATTCCACCAGACGGGGCTATTTGCCGAGGTTAAAATCGTGCGCTGGCGACAAGCCTATTTAAATCGAAAAAACACTCTGTAGCGCGAATACCTGTAGCACAACTACCCATGGAGAAGTGCAATGCTGTTTCATGTAGAAATGGTCGTAAAACTGCCGTCGGATATGCCCGCCGAGCAAGTGGCTGACATCAAAGCAAAGGAGAAAGCCTACTCTCAGGAGCTACAACGGCAAGGCAAATGGCGCCACCTATGGCGGATCGCTGGCAGTTACGCCAACGTCAGCATCTTCGACGTCAGTGACAATGCTGAACTCCACGATCTGATTAGCGGTTTGCCGCTGTTTCCTTATATGGATATCCATGTAAAGCCATTATGCCGTCATCCCTCTTCTGTACACCAAGGTGACGCGTAATAGCTAACGAGCGCGGCAGATCGTCGAATCTACAGAAGCGCTAACGCCATGCCCACCAACCGCTAGAGCATCGTAGTGTGTCTCTAGCGGTTGGTGGGCATGAGGGGTATGTGGTTATAGGAGTGCTTCTCTCTGCCTATACCT
Source organism: Halomonas sp. 3F2F (assembly GCF_014897805.1). Classification (NCBI taxonomy): domain Bacteria; kingdom Pseudomonadati; phylum Pseudomonadota; class Gammaproteobacteria; order Oceanospirillales; family Halomonadaceae; genus Halomonas; species Halomonas sp. 3F2F. The sequence goes on along the minus strand of NZ_JABUZE010000065.1, from coordinate 69,334 downwards.
ACTTGCGAGCCTCCAGTCCGAAGGCTTACGCCACACTGTGGTTCGAGGCGGTTAAAAGCACAGCCATAAGTTTTTGCGCAAACAGCACCGGAGCCTCTACCGACGGCACATGACCCACACCGTCAAATATCTCCAACGGTGCGCCGTCGAGTTCCGCAGCCAGAGCTTCCAGCGTCGCGGGCGGCGTGGCCATATCTTCGCTGCCGCCAAACAGCTGTATCCTGACCTTATGAGAGGCGCTCTTACCAGAAAGCTTTCCAGAAAACGTATCACGACCAAGCATTTCGCACAGTTGGGCGTAAGATTCATCGTCGCCACGGCCCATCTGTGTGCACCAGCCCGCTTTCAACGCAGGGCTTGCTTCAAACGCCTGAGGTGCAAACCAGCGCGGCACGATCTCTTCAGACATCGCTGCCAAGCCTTCTTGGCGCACCCGCCCTGCGCGGGTGTTCCAGAGATTAGGATTACCGATCACTGCGCCGGTATTGGTCAACGTGGCAGAGAGCAGCCGATCGCTATGCTCAGCAATCAACTGCTGGCCAACCACACCCCCAATGGACGTACCGGCAAAGTGAAAGCGCTGCGCGCCCGCAAGCTCTACCAGCGCCAATGCCTCCGCCGCTAGGTCAGCAGGGGTGATTTGTGCACCGCTGACCGCTTGGCTGGCACCGTGGCCGGGGAGATCCCAGGTCAGCACCCGATAGCGAGCCAGCAGTGCGGGAATCACGTCATCCCATACTGCCTGGCTCATGCCCAAAGGATGCGCCAGTACGACCAGCGGGTTCACTTCTGCGCCAAGCAGGCGATAAGCCACACTGCGGCCATTGATAGTATGAAAGGCCATGCTACCTCCGTTAAACGCGTTCAATCAGCGTGGCGATACCCTGGCCCACGCCTACACACATGGTGCACAATGCATAGCGCTTGCCGCTGTTTTGCAGCTCGTGAGCAGCGGTCATTAACAAGCGCGCACCGGACATACCCAGCGGGTGACCCAGGGCAATCGCGCCGCCGTTGGGGTTGACGCGAGGGTCGTCGTCTTTAAGGCCCAAGTCGCGCATACAGGCCAGCGCCTGGGCGGCAAACGCTTCGTTGAACTCAAACACATCAATATCGTTCATGGTGATACCGGTACGTTTGAGCAGTTTTTGCACAGCGGGTACCGGGCCATAGCCCATGATGCGCGGCTCAACGCCAGCGGTGGCCATGCCGATGATTTTCGCCATCGGCTTAAGACCGTGTTGCTTAACCGCGGCCTCGCTGGCTACCAGCATGGCGGCAGCGCCATCGTTAACTCCCGAGGCGTTGCCAGCGGTGACGCTACCACCTTCACGGAACGGCGTAGGCAACCCTGCCAGTTTTTCCAGGGAGGTTTCCCGCAGGTGCTCATCCTGATCAAAGATTAGCGGCGCCTGCTTGCGGCGGGGAATCTCGATGGCGGTGATCTCTTGGGCAAAGCGCCCCGCTTTTTGGGCGGCAGCGGCTTTCTGCTGAGAGCGTAGGGCAAAGGCATCCTGATCTTCCCGAGAGATAGTGAACTGCTCGGCGACGTTTTCCGCCGTTTCTGGCATCGAATCAACACCGTAGGCTTTCTTCATCAGCGGGTTGATAAAGCGCCAGCCGATGGTGGTATCTTCGATCTTTTGCCCGCGCGCAAAAGCGCCTTCAGCCTTTCCCATCACGTAGGGCGCTCGCGACATGGACTCCACGCCGCCTGCCAGTGCCAGCTCCATTTCGCCCGCTTTAATCGCGCGAAACGCGGTACCGACCGCGTCCATGCCCGAGCCGCACAGGCGGTTCATGGTCGTGCCGGGCACCGAAGTCGGGATGCCCGCCAGCAGCGACGACATACGCGCCACATTGCGGTTATCTTCACCGGCCTGGTTGGCGCAGCCCATAAACACTTCGTCAATGGCAGCAGGGTCGAGATCCGGCGCTTCCGCCAGTACGGCTTTAAAGATCGTCGCGGCGAAATCATCGGGGCGCACGCTGGCCAAGGTACCAGCGAAGCGGCCAATGGCAGTGCGGCGCGGGTGGCATAAATAGACATCACTCATACAAAGCTCCTTATTCGCCCGCGTGGGCCCGCTCGGTGCGTGCTTTCAGTTCGCGCAATATTTTAAGCTCGTTGGAATTCGGTTCCGGCGTGCTCTCTAACTGTTCGGCAAAGCGTATATCCCAGCCGGTCGCATCAGTCACTTGTTCACGGGTGACGCCAGGATGCAGCGATACCACTACCAGCTCTTTGGTATCCGGATCGGGCTTCATCACGCACAGGTCAGTAATGACACGGGTAGGGCCTTTGCCAATATTAGGCACGTTATCGCGCCCCTTGCCGTCACGTCCAAAGCCTAGCGTGGTGACGAAATCGACATCTTTCACAAACGCGCGCTTTGAGTGCTTCAAGGTAATAAACACTTCACCTGCATTGGTGGCGATTTCCGGTGCACCGCCGCCGCCTGGCAAACGAACCTTGGGCGCTTTGTAATCACCGATCAGCGTGGTGTTAAGGTTGGCAAAGCGGTCGATTTGCGCAGTGCCTAAAAAGCCCACATTGACTTTGCCACCCTGTAACCAGTAACGGAACATTTCTGGCACGGCCACCGTGGTCAACGCTGATTCGCACAGCTCACCGTCACCAATAGAGAGCGGCAGAATCTCAGGCTTGGTTTGCAGGGTGCCGGACTCATAAATCAGCACTACCTCAGGCGCATGGGTTAGGCGTGCCAGGTTGGCGGCTTCAGAAGGTAGACCAATACCCACAAAGCAGGTCATGCCATTTTCTAACGCACGGGCAGCGGTCACAGTCATCATTTCAGAAGAGGTGTATTCCTGACTCATTTGGCTTGCTCCTCTGCACCGTAGATATTCTTGTCGATCCATTGCGTAAAGGTATCGCGGTCACGAGCAATGGCATCCCACTCTTTATAGAAGCGGTTGCTGCGACCGTAGTAGCCATGGGTATACGAAGGCAGTGCGCCCTTTTCTGCCACGGCAACAGCACTAATCGCCCAGCCAGGAATCACGCAAGCATTGGGATGAGCGTTCAGGTCATCGACAATCTCTTCCACGGTGACAATGCTGTGCTTAGCAGCCAACACCGCCTCTTTCTGTACGCCAACAATACCTTCCACCAGCACATTACCTTGTCGATCTGCCCGTTGAGCGTGAATGATCGACACATCCGGCCGCACAGCAGGAACCGCTGCTAGGCGTTCACCGGTAAATGGGCACTCAATAAATTTGATTTGGTCATTCACGCTCGGCAGCTCGCTACCGACATAGCCACGCAGCACAGCCATCGGCAGGCCAGCAGCCCCGGCCTCAAAGGCGCAGGCCATCGCGGCATGACTGTGCTCAAGAATCTCAATTTTGCGCGGCCAGCCTTTCTCAACCGCATCGCGCAGTCGATGCAGCGAGCCCACGCCGGGGTTACCGCCCCAGGAGAAGATCACCTTTTTAGCACAGCCCGCGCCAATCAACTGGTCGTAGATGATATCGGGGGTCATGCGGATCAGCGTCAGGTCGCGCTTTTTCTGACGGATCACTTCGTGGCCCGCGGCAAACGGAATCAGGTGGGTAAAGCCCTCCATGGCAACGGTGGCGCCATCTTCGACGTAGCGCGCTACCGCGTCATGCAAGCTCAAGAACTCAGCCATAGGTCTCCTCCTGGCAGTGACTCTCGACAAGTTCGAATAACGAACTTTGATTTGTAGTGCGAGCAATTTACTCCCGTCATATTCACTCGTCAAACCCCACCAAGCACGCATACAAAAGGGGAGGCTAAGCCTCCCCTTTCGTCAACATAGGTAAAAACCCTGTCATTTCAGATAATTATTCATTCTTCAGACAAGCAGCCGCACGCGCTACTTGGCGTAAGCTACTACCAAGGTATAGCGTCGGGTCACAGGCGTTACGCAGCTCTTCATGAAGGAGGTATCTTTATGGTCTTTCTACTGCTTTTTGCCCTCGTACTGCTTCGCGTACCGTTTAAACGCAGGATTTTATGATGGCGTTTAAAGCGGCCTGGTAACCCTCCGTCCCAAGCCCCGCAATGACCCCATCTGCCCGCTGCGAGACATAGGAGTGATGACGAAAGCTTTCGCGTTTATGAACATTTGAGATATGCACCTCAATGACCCTACCTTCAAAGGCATTGAGCGCATCCAGGATAGCGACAGACGTATGGGTATAGGCGGCTGGGTTTATGATGATAGCTAGCGTGCCATCGAGACGCGCCGCATGGATGGCGTCAATTAATTCGCCCTCGTGATTGCTTTGAAAACAGCTGATATCCCAGCCCTGTCTCTCAGCTGTTTCAGCCAAAGCATTATTAACATCGTCCAGCGTCTCATAACCGTAAACGTCTGGTTGGCGAACACCTAAAAGATTTAAGTTAGGTCCGTGAAGAACCGTTACTTTTGGTTGTCCCACTGCTCATCTCCTTTCGTCGCATTACGTCACCCCACCTATTGCTGCCCGGTGGTGGAGCAAAGGATACTCCGCAGCATATCAAGGAAAGGGAATTGTTTGGACAATGCCGCTATGTAGAGTTTTTTTCGGCACCCTGAAGACCGAATACTTCGAACTGAACCGATTCTTCACCATTGAGCAGTTGAAACGAGGCATTGCCGAAACCATCCATCAAACCTAAAAGGTCAGTGTGCAGTAACTTTTCCCACACCTTCTAGTTAACGTTCCAGTGCTAAGCGGGCACAGGGAACGTCGACTGTAATAGCTCGATTGAAGGCGGGGAGATTTACTGTAGTATCGTCGAACGCAGCGGACCTACGGCGTCTCAGTCAGTGCGGGTCTGGGGCAACAAGTTCGCAATGCATTAACCCCGAAGGACACGGCTTTCCTTTCAAGAAGGGAAAAGCATGTTTGATAAGCCTAAAAGCTCAGGAAAGCGTCTCAAGCCTTTAGGCTACTTGAGTTACTTCAGCTCAACTTCAACAAAAGAAAAAGCGTTCTCGCCAATATTGATGACATTATGTTCGGTGCCTTCTAATTTAAAGAGAAATTTTATTGAGTAGTGAACCGCTATTATGGGGTTAGTTTTTATTGTCCCGTGAGAAAGCGCTGATGCACCTAAACAATAGCTTCTACAACCGATAAGTGTTTGGCCTGCGGTGTACTGTCAATTAACCTGACGTGCACCACAGGCTTCTCTGGGAACAAATCGCCGTCGTTAAGGCATCTGCCTCAATTGATCCAAAGCTTTTTTATAGTGGGCTCGCGCTGCTAACGCCTCTTCAAGCGTGACTTTTAAGAAGCGTACTTTCTGATGAGCTTCTGATGTGACCGAATTGATGCCATTTACTGGCAGCCTGAGCGTGAAAAGCAGTGTCACCGATAGGCTCTGTGCACAACACATATTAGCTGTACATTTCGAACCCAGTTATTGTGGCCTGCCTGGCTTCGGAGGATTGCCATGATTATCGATCAAAAAAACCTTAAACGCTTGCCACAACGGGCTCCGATAACGCTCTGGATGCCACACCAATGAAAAAATCCTGGTTAGCTTTAACCCACTGTTCAGCGAAACCAATTCTCCTCTTTCAAGCTCCCCTTCCACACTGCGATGAGAGAGGCAGCCCAAACCGAGGCCAGCTTTCACTGCTTGCTTGATGGCTTCATGCTGGCTGAGCTCCATACGCACCTGCAATCGTTCGACATGATGTAACACAGCGGCTTCAAATACTTCGCGCGTGCCTGATCCAGGTTCGCGCAGTATCCAGGCGGCAGCTCTGATATCAGCGTCATCAAGCCACTCCTTCCTGGCAAGGGGATGCTGTGGGAAACAGACAATCACAAGCTGGTCTTCGCACCATGTTTCACTCTTCAGGCGCGATTCGTGGCACTGCCCTTCGATCAGCCCCAAATCAGCATCAAAACGCAGCAGATCTGTAATCACCTCTCCCGTGTTACGCAATCGTAGCCGAAGATCCACCCTCGGGTTCTGATTGCTGAAGTATCCAGCCAGAGGGGGGAGCAGATAGGTACCTGTGGTAGCGCTGGCCGATATATTAAGCGTGCCCTGCAATTGGCTTTCAGGATCCTCAGCGACAGCAACAAAATCGGCCATACCTTCCAGAAGGCGCTCAGCACGGGGTAACAGGTAGCTTCCCATACTATTGAGCTGTAAGCGTCGGCCAAGCCGCTCGAAGAGCTCGACACCCAGATGACGCTCAAGATCTGAGAGCGATTGGCTAATAGTCGATTGAGACAGCTTCAAGTGATCAGCAGCAGCAATAACAGTGCCGTCACGAGCAACAGCGACAAAAACCTGTAACTGGCGAAAAGTCACATGAGGGGTCATATATCGTTTTTACCGAACAGCCATATGGTTATATGCTGATAACCATAAAGTATTTTTGTCCCTATGCTAGCCACGTATGCACCAACAAGAGAAAGCATCATGTGGCAAGGTCTGATTCTGTGTAGCACATTAACATTGGCAGGTTTTGGCTTGGCTAACCTCCCCGGACTCGCTTCCAAAGGTATTAGTCCATTGGTATTCGCCTTACTGTTAGGCTTGGTTGTGGGTAACCTACCTCTTGCACACCGCCTTCCAAGTACTCAACCTGGGCTAACATTCGCCACTCGCTGGCTGCTGCGGGGTGGCATTGTACTGTTTGGCCTGTCATTAACCCTGCAACAAGTCTTCGCCCTTGGCTTTAAGGTGTTGCTGTTGGATCTGGTGGTGATCTGCAGTGTTCTCATCATCGGCTATCAAATCGGCACCCGCATACTGGGTATGGATCGTGAAACAACACTATTAACAAGTGCAGGCAGTGCCATCTGCGGTGCCGCGGCGGTGCTCGCCACCGAAACGGTCATTCGTTCACGGCCCGCGGCCTCCTCCATAGCAGTCGCCACTGTCGTGCTGTTCGGCACAATGGGAATGCTTGTCTACCCTCTTTTATACCCGCTTGCAGGAATGAACGAAGGTCTCTTTGGTGTCTATATCGGTGCGACTGTCCACGAAGTCGCCCAGGTCGTGGCCGCTGCTGATGCGGTGGGCCCCGAGGCATTGGCCAGTGCGGTCATTGTCAAAATGGTTCGCGTGATACTGCTGCTGCCCTTCCTATTGATCGTCGGGCAATGGTGGCTTCGTCAGCAGGCCAGTGAATCAGGGTCAGCAGCGGGCAAGCCGGTGATCCCCTGGTTTGCCTTCGGCTTCATCGCCATGATTGTGTTCAACAGTATTATCCACTTGCCTAGCGGCCTCCATCAGATACTCGTTCTGGCGGGTCAGATTGCGTTGACCATGGCCATGGCCGCACTGGGGTTTGAAACCCGAATCGAAAAGCTCAAGGAGTTGGGTATCCGCCCTTTTATACTGGGGTTCATCCTGTTTGGCTTACTTCTGGTAGGGGGTGGCCTAGCCAGTCAGCTTCTGATGGGCTGAACAACCTGCGCGATATCACGCTCTTATCCGACTATGCCGATAAACACCGCGCGACCGGCAAGCCAATTCACTTAGTAGGCGTGGAGTTTTCAAGCGCTCGACGGCAGATAGCAGCGTTTGCGGTAGAGATGCTATAACACATTTCTGCTTAGCGCCCGAATAACACAAACTGCCAGCACCTGATCGGAGAACATCATGTCATCCCCCCTCGTGACGACCCAATGGCTGCAAGACAACCTAGATAATGAACGGTTAGTGCTGATCGATGCGAGCATGGCGACGGTGATTGGTAAAGAGCCTATCGTCTATGATCGCCCGGTGTGGATACCGGGTAGCCGCCAGATCGATCTTGAAGGCGTGCTTTGTGACACCGGCTCTTCTATGACCCACGCCTTTCCAACAGAGGAACAAGTCACTAGGGAAGCTCAACGGCTAGGCATTACGACCGAAAGCCTAGTCGTATTATACGATAATCAAGGCATCTATTCGGCGCCTCGGGCCTGGTGGATTTTCCGGTCAATGGGCGTTAAACACGTTTTTGTTCTGGATGGAGGATTGCCACAGTGGCTAGCCGAACAGCGGGACGTTGTTTCTACCATCACGGAAACGACAACCAAGCCAGGCAACTTCGTCGCCAACCTTGATCACAGTCGAGTGCGAAACTCAGCGTACGTTTTGCACCATCTGGACGATAGCCGAGTAACCGTTGTTGATGCCCGATCACGTTCACGTTTCCTGGCACAGGTGCCTGAACCCCGCCCTGGGGTGCGCAGTGGCCATATCCCCAATTCTCATAATCTGCCGTTTACAGAGGTGCTAGAGGGAAATTGTTTTAAACCTGTTAGCGAGCTGAAGGCAATCTTCATAACGCTTGCTCCGTCTCTCCAATCTAACAATGAACCCCAACTGGTGTTTTCCTGTGGCTCGGGCATCACCGCCTGTATCCTTCTGCTGGCTGCCGAACTAGCGGGATACCATCAGCTATCGTTGTACGACGGTTCTTGGGCAGACTGGGGGAGCGATGAATCACTCCCAGTGGCTTAGGCTTTGTATGAATGGCTCTGACCAATAGCAATGGACGCTTCACAAACCTCTACGCAAGCAGCAAGCGTCGGGCTTGAATTCGCTACACTCCAAGCACACAGAGGCTATGGGTCTCAACACGATGGCGAACGCTACGAAGTGCATAAAGGAACCAAAGGTGGGAAAACAGGGTGCCAACAAAAAAGCCCACGATTTCTCGTGGGCTTTTTCATTAATTTGGCGCGCCCGGTAGGAATTGAACCTACGACCTTCGGCTTCGGAGGCCGACACTCTATCCAACTGAGCTACGGGCGCTTTGGGTGCGTATCGTACCCGTGTGGGCGCGCTGTGTCCAGCTAGTCAGCGGTTTTACAGGCGCTTTGATTGACCGTTTTCCGCAGTGTGGTGCATGCTTTGGGAGCACTTCCTATCTTTAGTGAAACTGGGAACACACTATAATGAAAACTTTTGCACGTAACACGCTGGCACTGGGCATTTCACTGACGCTAGTAAGCGCCGCGAATGCCGCTGATTTTGCTGATATGGACCCCGTTACCCTGCGTTTGGCCCACGTGGTCAACGAGCAAGATGGTTTCCATATCGCCGCGACCAAGTTTGAAGAACTGGTGGAAGAACGCACCGATGGCAAGGTCAACATCGAGATCTACCCTAATGCTTCCCTAGGCGACGAGCGCACGCTACTGGAAGGCATGCAGATCGGCACCGTGGATATGGGGCTGATTACCAACGGTCCGGTGGCCAACTTTGTGGAAGAGATGGCGGTGTTTGAACTGCCGTTCCTATTTCCTTCACCAGAAGCCGCTTATGGCGTGCTAGATGGCCCGATCGGCCAGGAGCTGCTAGATAAGCTGTCTGATGTAAACCTGAAAGGCTTGGCCTACGCAGAGCGCGGCTTCCGCAACCTGACCAACAGCGAACGCGCGGTGAATTCACCGGAAGATTTGGATGGGCTACGCATTCGTGTGATGGAAAACCCGGTGTACACCGACACCTTCCGCGAGCTGGGTGCCAACGCTATTCCCATGGCATGGACAGAAGCGCTGACCGCCATGCAGCAGGGCACTATCGACGGCCAGGAAAACCCGGTGAACGTTATCCATTCGTTCAAGCTGGATGAAACCCAGAACTACATGACCCTTTCCCGCCATACGTATGCCCCGGCCATTTTTGTAATGGGCATGCCCGTTTGGAACCAACTGCCTGAACAGGCACAAGCCGTACTGAAAGAAACCGCCCAAGAAGCCGCCGAACACGAGCGCCAAGTGAATGCAGATATGGAAGCCGAGCAACTGGCGGCGCTGCGCGAAGCCGGTATGGAAATCAACGAAACGCCGGATATGGAAGCCTTCCAAGCTGCCGTGGCGCCTGTATATGAGAAGTACGGCGAGCAGTTTGGTGACTACCTGCCGCGCATTCAGGAGGCACTTAAGTAAACGGTCTTTGCTACCTGCCCGACTTCCCGTAGCGTGAGGTTGGTTTTATTGAAGTGACCGATAGCTGTTTGCGCAGTGTCAACGTACTGCGTGAACAGCCTTTGCCAATTAGAGACGCCTGATGACTGAACTAACCAATATAAAGTTGGCAACGAGACTACATAAGATAAATCTCAATTTATTATTGGTTTTTCATACGCTTTATTGGAAAAGGAGCTTAACCCTTACCGCAGAAGCGCTCTGCCTAAGCCAGCCAGCCGTCAGCCATTCGCTAAAGAAGTTACGCCTGCTGATGGATGACCCGCTATTTATTAAAACGCTGGATGGCATGCAGCCAACTCCGCTTGCCCGGCAGATGGATGCCGCTGTGGCCAAAGGGGTGTTTTACTTCGATCAGGCGGTGTATAGCAACAGCGAGTTCTCACCGGCCACATCGAAACGCGAGTTTCGTGTCAGCCTGGTGGACTATGTAAGCCAGCAGTTACAACCTAAGCTTATTCAGCACTGTTTAACCCATGCGCCCGACTTATGCTTCAATATGTTGTCTACCCGCATAGCCAGTGCCGAAGATGCTCAGCACGCCATACAAGCCCACGATATCGACCTCGCCATGGTGCAGTTGGAAAGCTTGCCACTCACCTCTTATCACGAATACCTGTTTGATGATGTGATTGGCTGTGTTGGTGATGCTTCCCTATACGGAGACAACAACACGATCACGCTTGACGCTTTTTTAAACGCCCCACAAATCGCATTATCTCACCGCGAAGACAGCCCATTGTTAATCAATGAGAAGCTGAGAATACTGGGGTTAGAACGCAAAATCGTCGCCAAAACACCCTATATCACTCCTCTCCAAGAGATACTGGTCTCGACGAATTTACTCTGTGTGGTGACTGAGAGTGCCGCCAAGGTGATTTGTCGCAACAATAGCCTGAAGTTCTACGCCCTGCCCCTAGATGTAGCGCCCTTTAAAGTATGCCTATGCTGGGATGAAAGGAAGGATCACGACTCAGGCATACACTGGTTAAGATCGCTAATTAGGGAGCTGATAACACCCGCTCCCTAAGGCTGGCGATACTTACTGACCATTCAGGCAAACGCTAGTCCAGCGCTATCACTTTGCCGGGGTTCAATAGACCTTTGGGATCCAGCGCGGTTTTCAGGCGTTTCATTAAGGCAATCTCCTCACTGGTACGAGAAACTGACAGATAGTCCTTTTTCTCAAGACCAATGCCGTGTTCTGCAGAAATGGAACCGCCAAACGCTTTCAGAGACGAATAGACAAGCTGTTCAACCTGGCGTCGGCTGTCCGGGCTATCGTCACGTACCGTGATCATAATGTGTAAGTTGCCATCACCAAGGTGACCAAATACCACCATTTTGCCTGATTGAGGCCACTGGGCTTCAAGGTTCTCTTCTAAAATATCGACATACGCTTGCATACTGGGAATCGGCAGGCTGACATCGTAGGAGAACATCGGTTTCAGCTCGTTCACCAGCACTTCGATATCTTCTCTTATGGCCCAGATCGCCTGACGCTGGGCTTGGGAGCTCGCCAAGGCCGCATCGGTGATCAAATCGACCTCTAGTGCCTTTTGCAGCACTTGGGAAAAACGCTCGGCGTCCTCGGCCTCATCCAGCCCCAACGTTTCAATAATGGCGTAGAAAGGTGAGTTATCCGCTAGTACAGGCGCATTCTTACCGCTTTCGGTGGTCATCAGTTTATAGTGATTATTCCACAGCGCTTCAAAGGCACTGAGGCTATTGGCTAGCTCACGAGAGACAAGATTCAGCAGTTGAGTCAACGCATCGAAAGAGGGCACCGCCACTAATGCCGTTTGCTCGCTGGGCATGTCGGGTTGTAACCGTAGTACTGCACGGGTCACGATTCCCAACGTACCTTCACTGCCAATAAACAGCTGCTTCAGATCGTATCCTGCATTGTTTTTCAGCATTTTATTCAATGAGCTCACTACGGTGCCGTCGCTAAGTACAGCCTCTAGTCCCAGTACCTGCTGGCGCATCATGCCGTAGCGTATTACCCGTATACCACCCGCATTGGTGGCGATGTTGCCACCAATGGTGCAAGAGCCTCTTGCCCCCAAGTCAAGTGGGAACTGCATATCGATCTCTTGCGCTGCTTCCTGTACGCGCTGCAGGGTCACCCCAGCCTGAGCTAGAACTGTGGAACCAACCGGGTCGATCTCCTCTATTTGATTCATCAACTCCAGTGACACGACGATTTCGCCCGGGCTTGCCACCCCGCCATGCACAATGCCGGTCATGCCCCCGTGTGTCACCACAGGCTGGTCAGCCTGATAACACAAAGCCATAACACGGCTCAGCTGTTCTGTGCTGCGCGGCCTAACAATCGCCTTAGCGCGACAAGGCGCCCCTGTAAACCAATCTACGCTGCGCTGCGAGACATCATCACCAAGCAGTACCCCCGAAGGACCGACGATTGCAACAAGGTCGTTCAGCAACTTATCCATTTCTTATTCCTGATTTAGCTGACCACACCATTGGTTTAAGCACTTGGCGTTTAAAACCCTGTAGTGCTTCATTCAAAAGTGCGCAATTAAAAGTAACCTCTTGCAGGTTATCGCCAACCTAAAAATCACTCAAGTACAAGTTATATAAAGTTTTTTCGGATTAGCAGAACGAATAGTGGAATAAAAATAAGTAATTTGCCCCCTATAATCAATGTGATATAGATGAGCATTAAGAAGATAATAAAACCACGCCTCAATATAATTAAAACCACTAATTCTTAGGAGATAATGTGAGTAACCTTGCCTGCTTTACGCTGAACGCTGTGACTAAATCGGCACGCCAACTTAAACAGCTAACTCTTCCCCTTATTGGTGTAGGTCTACTCAGCTTGCCCCTCGCTGGACAAGCGGAAGAGATAGCCCCTACTACGCTGCGCCTAGCCCATGTAGTGAATACGGAAGATACTTACCATATTGCTGCTGAGCGCTTCCAACAGCTGATTAGCGAACGTACCGATGGCGCGGTTAGCGTGGATATTTATCCGAATGCCTCGCTGGGCGATGAGCGCACTTTATTAGAAGGTATGCAAATCGGCACTGTGGATATGGGCATTATCACCAACGGGCCGGTGGCTAACTTCGTTGATGAGTTCTCCGTTTTCGAGCTCCCGTTTCTCTTTCCTAGCTCCGAAGCGGCCTATACTGTGCTGGATGGTGAAATCGGCCAGGAAATCCTAGGCAAATTACAGGATGTGAACCTGAAAGGATTGGCATACGCTGAACGTGGCTTTCGGAATATCACTAATAGCCAGCATGCAATCAATGCCCCTGAAGACCTTCAAGGCCTAAGGCTGCGGGTCATCGAAAATGAGGTTTATGTTGATACATTCCGCGGGCTCGGTGCCAACGCTGTACCCATGGCCTGGACAGAGGCATTAACCGCCTTGCAGCAAGGCACTATTGATGGCCAAGAGAACCCCGTTAACGCTATTCATGCCTTCAACCTTGCGGAAACCCAGGACTACCTAACGATGACTCGGCATATTTATGCGCCAGCAACGTTTATTATGAGCCTTCCCGCCTGGAACGGCCTCCAGGTAGAGCTTCAGCCCATTGTTCTGGATGTCGCCAAGCAAGCATCTGCATACGCAAGAGAGCAGAATGCTATCATGGAAGCTGAACAACTGGCTGAGCTTCGCGAGGCGGGCATGGAGATCAACGAAACTCCAGATATTGAAGCCTTCCAGACCGCCGTGGCGCCAGTGTATGAGAAGTATGGCGAGCAGTTTGGTGATTACCTACCGCGCATTCAGGAGGCGCTAAATCAGTGATGGCGTTTGCACAGCCACTTTTAACACTATTGAAACGTAGCGAACGCGGGCTGGATGCCATCATCCAGCCCGTGGTCTTTGCAGGCATGGCAGCATTAATTGGTGTGATCACTCTGCAGATTGTGTCGCGGGTGCTGTTCAGCGCCGTTGGCTGGACGGAAGAAGTCGCGCGCTTTCTACTGGTGTGGATTACGTTTTTAGCCAGCAGCTTAGCCTTCCAGCGCGGGCGGCATATCGCCGTGACCTTTGCCGTGGATGCGCTTCCCCTGCCCTTGCGCAAGCTGGCGCGCTTGGCTGCACTGGCGGTGGTGCTGGCGTTTATGATCGCGCTAATCGTGATTGGCTACCGCTATATGCAGGTGCAAAGCTTTCAGAAATCCGCCTCACTGCGGCTTTCGATGACCTACATCTATGCAGTCATTCCACTTTCTGCCGCCATCATGGCGTGGTACGCCCTGGTGGATATGATCGACGTACTGGTGAACGGTGAGCCGACGGTCGCCGCGCCGGAGGAGCCACTATGACTCTGGTGCTGTTCGGGCTGTTCTTCCTGTTTATGCTACTGGGAGTGCCGATTGCCTTTGCGATTGGCGCAAGCACGCTTTATGCGCTGTACCAGTCGGGCGTGCCACTCATGGTGGTCACCCAGCAGATGTTCCAGGGCATTAACTCGTTTGCTCTGGTCGCTATCCCGATGTTTATTCTGGCCGGTGACTTAATGGCCCAGGGTAAGGTTAGCGAGCGGCTGGTGAGCTTTGCCGATTCGTTAGTCGGCTTTATGCGCGGCGGGCTTTCGGTGGTATCGGTAATGGCAGGCATGTTCTTCGCAGCTATCTCCGGCTCTGGTGCGGCCACCACCGCCGCAGTGGGTTCAAGCCTAGTGCCAGAGCTTAAGCGTAAAGGCTACGATCCTGCCTCAGCGGCGAGCTTAATTGCTGCCAGCGGTACGATTGGCGTTGTGATTCCCCCTTCGGTGCCGATGATTATCTACGCGGTGATTGCTCAGCAGTCGGTATCAAAGCTGTTTTTGAACGGCTTTTTGCCGGGGCTGGCAATGGGGCTGGGGCTGATGGCCATTGCGATCACTCAGGCCTATAAGCGCCAGTACCCCAAAGGCACACCGCTGTCGCTGCCGACCATTTGGCGCACGCTGAAAGCGGCTAGCTGGGGGCTGATGACGCCGGTGATTATTCTGGGCGGTATCTTCTCGGGCATTTTCACGCCTTCAGAAGCGGCCGTGGTCGCAGTCAACTATGCGCTGCTGGTGTCGCTGTTTGTGTATCGGGATTTAACCCTGCCCCAGGTGTATAAGCTGCTGATTCGCTCGGCGATGACCACCGCGGTGATTATGCTGGTGATTGCCATGTCGGCAGTACTCAGCTGGACACTTTCAAGCTGGCAGGTACCCGGCGCCATCGCCCAGGCAGTGCTGTCGCTTTCCACCAACCCCTACGTGATTATGCTGCTGGTCGTGGCCGTGATTCTGCTCACGGGGGTGTTTATCGAGACCGCTAGCGCTTTGATTATTCTTACCCCGGTGTTGCTGCCGCTGGTACTGCAATTGGGCATCGACCCGATCCACTTTGGTTTGATTATTGTGGTGGGGCTATCGATTGGCATGATTACCCCGCCGGTTGCGATCAACCTCTATGTGGCTTCGTCAGTCACTCAGCTACCGCTGGAGCGCATCACTCGGGCAATTATCCCGTATCTTTTAGGCTTGATTGGGGTGCTGCTATTGGTGGTTTATGTACCGATCCTGCTGGGCTGGTCGGGAAGTCTACTACGTTCTTTCTACTACGTTCTTTCTACTACGTTCTTTCTACTACGTTCTTTCTACTACGTTCTTTCTACTACGTTCTTTCTACTACGTTCTTTCTACTACGTTCTTTCTACTACGTTCTTTCTACTACGTTCTTTCTACTACGTTCTTTCTACTACGTTCTTTCTACTACGTTCTTTCTACTACGTTTTTTGCGACGACGTTTCGTCTACTGGGCGTGTTTGCTACTGCTGGCTGTTTAACAAGGCGTATTTTCAGCCAGCAGGAGCATAGCGTTAGGCTTAAAACTCTTCCCAGTCGTCTTCGCCAGCGTTAACCGGAGCAGGCTTAGAAGAGAGCACGGGGCGCTTGAGCGCCTGTTGCGCACTTGGTGTGCTAGAAGGCAGAGACTGACGCGGTTGGTTTAACGCTGGCCGTGTCGATGAAGCTTGTGGCTCATCGTCGCCAAGCACAAAGGTGTTGATCAGCTCATTAAGGTGCTCGGCATGACGGCGCATGTTGCTAGCAGCTGTAGTGGATTCCTGCACCATGGCAGCGTTTTGCTGGGTCATGGTATCCATTTCCGCGACGGCGGTGTTGATCTGGCCAATACCGCTACTTTGCTCCTTGGCACCCGCCGTAATCTCGCCGATCACATCAGTTACCTTGGAGACACTTTCCACAATGTCATGCATCGTCGCACCCGCCTTACGCACTAGCTCGGCACCGGTGTGGGTGTGCTTAACAGAGCTATCAATCAGCGTACGAATCTCTTTTGACGCATTGCTAGAGCGGCTAGCCAGTGTGCGTACTTCTTGCGCGACGACCGCAAAGCCACGGCCATGCTCACCCGCCCGTGCGGCTTCCACCGAGGCGTTAAGCGCCAGAATGTTGGTTTGGAAAGCGATGGCGTCAATCATGGTGATGATTTCGCTGATACGCGTCGCCGAGTCGTTGATATCGTGCATCGTCCGCTCGACCTGTCCCATGGCTTCTTCACCATGTTGGGCTACTTCAGCAGTGGACTGCACCAGCTGATTGGCCTGCTGGGCATTATCTGCACTGTGATTCACAGTCGAGGTAATTTCTTCCATGGAAGCCGACGTTTCCTGCAGGTTGGCAGCAGCCTGCTCGGTACGGGTGGCCAGTTCCTCGGAACTATGGGAGATTTCTCCCGCCGAATGATAAACACTCATGGTGCTACGGCGCACATCACGCAGGGTTTCCTGCATGCGCTCGACAAAGGCATTGAACTGAACCGCTAGGTTACCCACCTCGTCATTGCTTTCTACCGCTAGGCGGCGAGTAAGGTCGCCACGGCCTTGAGCGATATCGTGCATAGCGCTGGCGGTGCGTTTAATCGGCCCGACGGTGCGACGCACAAAGCCAAATGCGAGCAGCGCCACTGCTAGAAACAAGGCGGCACCCAACAAAATAGCGAACAGGATAGACTGGCGTAGATCCGCGTTAGCGGTCGCCTCAAGTTCTGCAACAACCGCATCAACATCGGTGACGTAAACCCCGGCACCGATCATCCAGCCCCACTTTTCTAGACTCTCTACATACGAGTGCTTCGGCTCAATCTCGCGGGTGCTTGGGTACTCCCATAAGTAACTATGGAAACCGCCACCGTTCTTGGCAACCTGCAGAATATCGCGAATAAGGTAATTTCCGTCTGGGGTTCTTACGTCCATCATGTTGGTACCTTCACGCTCTGGCGCAGGGGCCGTCACGATATTGTTACCATCGAAGTCGTAGATAAAAACGTAGTTATTACCTTCAAAGCGCATGGCGCGCACGATCTCGGCTACCTGCTGTTTGGCTTCCTCATCATTGGCACCTGCTTGCTCATAAATAGGGGAAATAGCGGACGTCGCCATTTGCACAATATCGCGCACTGCATTGCGGCGCTCTTCAATCAGCACCTCACGCTGATTCGCCAGCGTCTCATGGGTGTTTTGAATGCGTCCGTAGGCGTCAAACGCGACTAACCCTGCGGTCACTATGAAAAGCGGCAGTAGGACAAGCATCAGCACCTTAGCCTGTAAGCTAAGGTTCCGTTTTGGCAAGGTCGAAGCAGGAGGAGGAGTAGCCATAAAGTGTTTCTCAGTAGGTCAACGGAAGAATTTTTAATAGTTTTATGTGTTTTTTATCGACCTAACCTGTGTCAACTTTAACCACTTCGCGTACTTTTTGTTTATGAACAGCAAATTAACGCGCAAAATTGCGCTTTCATAACCTACGTTAAGGTTATCTTCGGCCTACCCGTCCACTGTAGGGGTGTGGTGGCCAAGGATGGCCCGTTTTAGCAAGCCGCTAGCCACCTATTTTTGACTGCGCTGCCCCCTATTGGGGCAGCGCAGTTTTTTATGGTGGGCACGATTGCCATCATCAGCCGCTGCCAGCCCCCGCCTCTAAACACTGGGTGATAAACGTCGAACCGCCTTCCCCAACGTCATAAGAAATCAGGAATTTCAATAACACTACCGCATTGATGGGGACTATAGCCCGGCAAACGATGCACCGCTTCTTGAAAGGAATCGCTACGTAACGCCTGCAAGAAGTCATCGAACTTCGGCTCCTTTAAGGAGTGATAGTGACAGGCCAATACGTAGTCCTCAGTGGCTAACGGCACAAAATCAAGCCCAAACCGTTGCGCGGCAGCCGCTACACCAAAGCCGGTATCCGCCATTCCCGCAGCGACATAGGCCGCCACCGCTGAGTGGGTATACTCCTCAATTTCGTAACCATCCACGTTGGTTGCTGAAATGCCGGCTTCGGCCAGCAGGTTGTCTAACAGCTCCCGGGTACCCGACGATGCCTGACGGTTTATAAACCGTACCGGCCTGTTGGCCAGAGCGGCAACGCCATCAATTTCCAGTGGGTTACCCGGCGCCACCATTAACCCCTGTTGACGTGCGATAAATCCCATTAGTCGATGATTGCGGGGCTTGAGCAGACGACGGTATTTGCGTCGCGCCTTCTCACCCACGTTACCCCGGGGTAGGTGGCAGCCCGCCAGATCACAGCTATTGCGGTTAAGCGCGGCTAGCGCTTCCAAAGGGCTGCAGTACTGCAGGTCTAGCTGGAGCTCACCCAGATGTTGTGGCAATAGCTCTATCGCAAAACCATGGCTGGCATGCAGGCGCAGAACGGGTTGAATACCTTCCTGGTGCTGTTGGATAGCAAGATTAAGCTCAGATCCCAGGCTATCAAGCTGTGGGCTTAACCGAGCAGTGGCTCGCTGTTCGGCCCATAGCAACTTTTCCCCCAGCGGCGATAACCGCGCCCCGCGCCCACGCTCAAGTTCAACAAGCGAGACACCAAAAAACTCCCCGCCCTGGCGCAGTAAATTCCACGCGTGACGATAGGAAATCCCTGCTTCCTCGGCGGCAAGAGTCAACTTGCCATGACGATGCACTGCCCCCAGCAGGCGCAAAAGGTTGGTATCGAGCCGATGCCCATCGTCATCGCTAAAGCACCAGGTGGGCGTTACCTTGATTCTTTTCATAGGCACACTATTTCATATTTTTAAGTCGATAACTTGATGCTAGCTTTGTCTTAACCGTGATGCACGCCTTTTTAAATATGAAAAGTAGTGCATATTTAAAACATAATAAGCAGTCGCGAGGCAGGCACCATGAACCATTCTCAGGAGTGGGCACCACAGGCTATTCAGGCCGAAGTCGACGCCCTGAAGCACAAGCCCGGCGCCCTACTGCCGATCCTCCATGCCCTCCAAAATCGTTTCGGGTTTATCCCCGAGGCAGCAGTCCCCATCATCGCTGAAGCGCTAAATCAAACCCGCGCCGAAGTACACGGTGTCATCAGCTTCTATCACCACTTTCGCACCGCGCCGCCAGGCCGCCACGTGGTTCAGATCTGCCGCGCCGAGGCCTGCCAGGCGGTGGGCGCACGCCAGCTCGAAGCCCATGCTAAGACGCGCCTAGGGGTCGATTACCATCAGACGACCGGCGACCGTGAGATCACCCTTGAAGCGGTGTACTGCCTGGGCAACTGCGCCTGCGGCCCGTCCATCCGTGTAGACGACAGCGTGCGCGGGCGGGTAACCCCTGAGGCCTTTGATGCACTGTTGGATGAGCTGCAAACCCGGCCGCTGGAGATAATGGCATGAGCATCCGCATATTCGTTCCTCGCGATACCACCGCACTGTCCCTGGGCGCTGATGCCGTCGCCAACCGATTGGAAAAAGAGCTAGCCGCCCGAGGCCAATCGATTTCCCTGGTGCGTAATGGCTCCCGCGGGCTTGCTTGGCTTGAGCCGCTGGTGGAAGTTGAGACGCCTATTGGGCGGTTCGCCTATGGTCCCGTCACCGTCAACGACGTCGCGGCGCTGCTCGACAGCGGCCTGTTAGAGGGTAACGTCAGCCATCCCCTGGCGCTGGGGCCCACAGAGGAGATTGACTACCTCGCCCGTCAGCAGCGCCTGACCTTCGCGCGTATCGGTATTACTGACCCGCTGTCGATTGAGGATTATCGCGCCCACAGCGGTTTTTGCGGCCTGGAGGCAGCGCTGCAGCGCGAACCGCAGGATATTGTCGAGGAAGTCAAAGCCTCCGGCCTGCGCGGGCGCGGCGGGGCCGCCTTCCCCACCGGTATCAAGTGGCAGACCGTGCTCGACACCCCTGCCGATCAGAAATATATCGTCTGCAATGCCGACGAGGGCGATTCCGGTACCTTCGCCGACCGGCTGGTAATGGAATGCGACCCTTACATGCTGATCGAGGGCATGGCGATTGCCGGGCTCGCGGTGCAAGCGACTCAGGGCTATATCTACCTGCGTTCTGAATATCCGCTTGCTAAGGAGGTGCTTGACGAGGCGATTGCCCGCGCCGAACAAGCTGGCTATCTGGGTGATAACCTGCGGGGCAGCGGTCGCGACTTTCACTTGGAAGTGCGTCTGGGCGCTGGCGCGTATATCTGCGGTGAAGAGACCTCCCTGCTCGAAAGCCTAGAAGGTAAGCGCGGCCTGGTGCGCTTCAAGCCACCACTGCCCGCCATTGAAGGACTATTTGGCCGTCCCACCGTGGTCAACAACGTGCTCTCGCTGGCTGCCGTACCCTTCATTCTTGCCGAAGGCGCCGAGGCCTACGCCACCCACGGCATGGGGCGCTCGCGAGGCACGCTGGCACTGCAACTGGCGGGCAACGTGAAGCACGGCGGGCTGGTAGAGCTGGCGTTCGGTACCACCCTGCGCACCCTGATGGAGACATTCGGCGGCGGCACGCTAAGCGGCAAACCACTACGCGCCGTGCAGGTGGGCGGCCCGCTAGGCGCTTACCTGCCGGAATCTCAGTGGGACTTGCCGCTGGACTACGAAGCCTTTGCTGCTGACAGCGCCGTACTGGGCCACGGTGGCGTAGTGATGTTTGACGAAAGCGTCGACATGGCTGAACAGGCGCGCTTCTCGATGGAGTTCTGCAAGGTGGAGTCCTGCGGTAAGTGTACACCTTGCCGTATTGGCTCAACCCGTGGCGTGGAAGTAATTGACCGTATCCGCGCCAACCAAAACCGCGAGGCCAACCTCGCCCTGCTCCATGACCTCTGCGAAACGATGGTGGATGGCTCGCTCTGTGCCATGGGTGGTATGACGCCCTTTCCAGTGCAAAGCGCCCTCGCGCATTTTCCTGATGATTTTCAGCGGACGGCGAACGGAGATAACTCATGATCAACCATTTCGACCCCCGTCAGCACTCTAGCAACGTCGAGTACAACAAAGACCTCGGTACGCCTTTCCCAGCCTCGGCTGCTGACGCTGCTTTGGTGAGCCTCAATATCGACGGTGTGACCATCAGCGTGCCAGAGGGCACCTCGGTACTCCGCGCCGCGGCACTGGCGGATATTAATATCCCCAAGCTCTGCGCTACTGACAGCCTGGAGCCTTTCGGCTCCTGCCGGTTGTGCGCGGTACAAGTAGAGGGACGACGAGGCATGCCCGCGGCCTGCACCACACCGGTGGCTGAAGGTATGAAGGTGACCACCCAAAACGAACGTCTGGCCAAGCTGCGGCGTAATGTGATGGAGCTATACATCTCGGACCACCCGCTGGACTGCCTGACCTGTCCCGCCAACGGCGACTGCGAACTGCAGGACATGGCCGGTAGTGTGGGGCTGCGCGAAGTGCGCTACGGGTTCGAAGGCGAGAACCATCTTGAAGCCGTCAAAGACGAAACCAACCCCTACTTCAGTTTCGATCCTAGCAAATGCATCGTCTGCTCACGCTGTGTGCGCGCCTGCGAAGAGGTGCAGGGCACCTTTGCCTTGACCATCGATGGCCGCGGATTTGAATCCAAGGTGTCAGCGGGGCAGGCCGACTCGTTCATGGATTCAGACTGTGTTTCCTGCGGTGCCTGCGTTCAGGCCTGCCCAACAGCCACGCTGATGGAAAAGAGCGTCATCGACCACGGTGTTCCCGAGCACAGCGTCGTGACCACTTGTGCTTACTGCGGTGTGGGCTGCTCGTTCGAAGCGCAAATGAAAGGCGACCAGTTGGTACGCATGGTGCCCTACAAGGGCGGCGATGCTAACCATGGCCACTCTTGTGTCAAGGGCCGCTTCGCCTTTGGCTACGCCACCCACCCGGATCGCCTGACCACACCGATGATCCGCGACAGCATCGACCAACCCTGGCGCGAGGCCAGCTGGGAAGAGGCGATCCGCTTTGCCGCTAGCCGCTTGAAAGCGATTCAGGCCGAGCACGGCCGCGAGAGCATCGGCGGTATCACCTCATCGCGCTGTACCAACGAAGAGACCTATTTGGTGCAGAAGCTGATTCGCGCCGCGTTCGGCAACAACAACACCGACACCTGCGCGCGGGTCTGCCACTCGCCCACTGGCTACGGCTTGAAGACCACGCTGGGCGAATCCGCCGGTACCCAAACCTTTGACTCAGTCATGCAGGCCGATGCGATTATCGTGATTGGCGCCAACCCCACCGACGCCCACCCAGTGTTTGGTTCGCTGATGCGCAAACGCTTGCGCCAGGGGGCGAAGCTGATCGCCGCCGACCCTCGCCGCATCGACCTTCTAAAGACCCCGCACATGAGCGAGGCCCAACATCTGCCGCTGCGCCCGGGCACCAATGTGGCGTTGATCAACGCCCTCGGCCACGTGGTGGTCACCGAAGGTCTTGAAGACCAGACATTCGTGGCCAAGCGCTGCGATACCGAGGCCTATCACAGCTGGCGCACCTTTATCAGTGAGCCACGCCACTCCCCGGAAGCCAGCGAAGCGATTACCGGCGTGCCCGCCGAAGCCGTACGCCAAGCGGCGCGCACCTATGCTAAAGCAGCTAATGGCGCCATCTACTACGGCTTGGGTGTGACCGAACACAGTCAGGGCTCCACCATGGTGATGGGAATCGCCAACTTAGCCATGGCTACCGGCAATATTGGCCGGGAAGGTGTCGGTGTGAATCCGCTGCGCGGTCAAAACAATGTGCAGGGCTCCTGCGACATGGGCTCCTTCCCCCACGAGTTGCCGGGCTACCAGCACGTGGCCGACCCCATCGCCCGCGGCCGCTTTGAGTCCGTGTGGGGCGTGAAACTCGACGACGAGCCGGGGCTGCGCATTCCCAATATGTTCGACGCCGCCATCGAAGGTACCTTTAAAGCGCTCTACGTGCAGGGCGAGGACATCGCCCAATCCGACCCCAACACCCAACACGTTGAGGCGGCACTACGCTCGCTGGACTGCCTGATCGTGCAAGATATTTTCCTCAACGAAACGGCCAAGTTCGCCCACGTGCTGCTGCCCGGTTCAAGCTTTCTGGAAAAAAACGGCACTTTCACCAACGCCGAACGGCGCATCAACCGGGTGCGCAAAGTGATGCCAGCGCTTGCTGGTAAGGAAGACTGGGAAATCACTCAGGACCTGGCCAATGCGCTGGGCTACCCGATGCACTACGCCCATCCGTCCGAGATCATGGACGAGATCGCCCAGTTAACGCCAAGCTTTGCGGGCGTCAGCTACGCCAAGCTGGAGGAGCGCGGCAGTCTGCAGTGGCCCTGCAACGCCGAGTACCCGTTGGGCATGCCAACCATGCACGAGGTTGACTTCCCCATTGGCCTGGGGCGCTTTGCGATTACCGAGTACGTGGCCACTGAAGAGCGCGCTAACCGCCGCTTCCCACTACTGCTCACCACCGGGCGGATTCTCAGCCAATACAACGTGGGCGCCCAGACCCGGCGTACCGACAACCAGCGCTGGCACGACGAGGATGTATTGGAACTGCATCCCTCTGATGCGGAACTGCGCGGCGTGCGTGACGGCGACTGGTTGGGCATTACCAGCCGCTCGGGCCAGACGGTGCTACGCGCAAGGCTCAGCGAACGCATGCAGCCGGGGGTGGTTTACACCACCTTCCACCACCCCGGCAGCGGCGCTAACGTTATCACAACGGATAACTCGGACTGGGCTACCAACTGTCCGGAATATAAAGTCACTGCGGTACAGGTGGAAAAAGTCAGCCAACCCTCTGCCTGGCAGCAGCGCTTTAACACTTTCGACCTGATCCAGCGTGACCATCTGGCCAACGCTCATCAGGAGGCGCCATGAGCACCCACCACACACGCGACGCGGTAGCGCGCCAGCCGGTGGAGGTGCGTCGGGGCGCTAACGGCTGGTACACCGATACTCAGGAGGACCTACTGGCCTTAGAAAGGCCAGTAGCACTGGTCTACAACGGCATCTCCCATGCGGTGATGATGGCAAGCCCCGCCGACCTTGAGGATTTTGCCCTCGGCTTTAGCCTTTCCGAAGGTATCCTGGCCAATATCACCGAGTGCTATGACCTCGATATCCACGAAGCGCCTCAGGGCCTCACCGTTCACCTCACCATTGCCAGCCAACGGATAGCTGAGCTCAAGCAGCGGCGGCGCAGCCTAACAGGGCGTACCGGCTGCGGCCTGTGCGGCACCGAAGCCCTGGAACAAGCCATTCGTCCGATCCCCTCTGTCGTGGCACCGTCGCTTAGCGATGCTGCCATTCAGCGCTCCCTGCAGCAATTGGCCACCCACCAGCCGCTGCAAGCAGCCACTGGCGCTAGCCACGGTGCCGCCTGGTGCGATACCCAGGGTCGCCTCCTACGGCTACGCGAGGATATCGGCCGCCACAACGCGTTGGACAAACTGATCGGCGCCCTCGCCCGCGAAGCTGTTCCCCTCGAAGAAGGGTTCGCGCTAGTCACCAGCCGCGCCAGCTACGAGATGGTGCACAAGTGCGCTAGCGCGGGCATCGGCGCACTGGTGGCTGTCTCGGCGGCCACCGCGCTGGCCGTGGAACAGGCCCAAGCGTCAGGCCTACTACTGGCAGGCTTTGCGCGGCCTGGTCGCCACTTGATTTACCACCGCCCCATTACAACGGCTCTTGCCCACGGCTGAGGAGACACTCAATGTCGACGCATAACGATAAAAACCTGATTCACATGATTAACCAAATCGCCGTGAACTTGCGCAGCGGCCACGACGAAGAAACGGCGGCAACAGCCATCTGTCGACACCTGGAAACCTTCTGGGCAAGACCAATGAAACAGCGCCTGGTGGCCTCACTGGAACGTGAGGATGATGAACTGTCACCGTTGGCACGGCGCGCTGCGTTGTTGTTGGCTGAGCGACAAACCCGCTCGACATAGTGGCTTGCCACTTGGCAAGCCACTGCTAGCGAGTACTTGTTATTTTATTGCAGCAACTTTTTCTACCGATTATGCCGTTGCCGCCTGGGGCCGACGCTCATCCAGCATGCCTTTGTCGAGAATAAAGCGGATGATCTCTTCAAGGCCTACCCCATCGTAGAGGTTGGTAAACACAAAGGGACGCTCGCCGCGCATTTTCTTCGAATCCCGCTCCATCACCTCAAGAGAGGCATGTACTTGCTCGGCAATATCAATCTTGTTGATAATCAGCAGGTCTGACTTGGTAATACCTGGCCCGCCTTTACGGGGGATCTTATCGCCTGCGGAAACGTCAATCACGTAAAGCGTGAGATCAGAAAGCTCGGGGCTGAACGTCGCAGAGAGGTTGTCACCGCCGGACTCCACCAGCACCAGCTCTAGTTTTGGATGGCGAGCGTGTAGCTCGTCGATGGCCGCCAGGTTCATCGAGGCATCTTCGCGAATGGCGGTATGCGGGCAGCCACCGGTTTCCACACCTAAGATGCGGTCAGCAGGCAGCGCATCATGCTTGAGCAGAAAGTCGGCGTCTTCGCGGGTGTATATGTCGTTGGTTACGACGGCGATATCGTAGTAATCCCGTAGTGCCGAACAAAGCTGCTTAAGCAGTGCCGTTTTGCCGGAACCCACCGGGCCACCCACACCTACACGTAAACAGTGCGTCATTGTTATCTCCTACTCATAAGCGTTTGAAATAGCTAAGCGTTTAACTTCTAAACAAGCGTGAATATTGTGTTTCGTGCAGAGCGCTGGCCAGCGCCACGCCGGGCAGTATCGGGCCAAGATCATCATCTTCCAGCAACAGTGCTTGGTCGACGGCCTCCACCAGTTCCCCGCGCAGCTGTTCAATCACCCGCTGGGCGGCGGTATGGCCCAGGGGAAGTGCTTTGCAGGCCACTGCCAGTTGGTTTTCCAGCCACGCCCAGCCAAACCCTAATAGCGCTTGGCGCGGGGGCACACGGCGCATAAAAGCGGCGTAGCTAAATAGCGTCACATAGCCTGCATGGGCAGGTAGTAAAGGCGGCAGACAGCCTTCACTTCGCTCATCCTGGCGGGGTAATAAGTCCAGACTGCCCAGCAGACGTTTGAGTGAAGCGCCCAAGCGGCTATCCTCAGCGGCTAATTCAGCGGTTTCGCGGGTAGCCGCCAACCACTCGTCCCACTGGGCGATTGCATCGCTGTCCTGCTGCTCAAGGGCGGTGTAAAAGCGCGCGATCAGCGGCAGTTCACAGCGGGTTAGGCCATCTTCCAGTACGCCAGAAAGCCACTCAGAAAGGCTTTGTTCATCACTTACCCAGCCCAGTTCAAAGGCACTTTCCAGCCCTTGGGAAAACGCAAAGGCACCGATGGGTAGCGCGGGGCTGACCAGTTGCATTAGCCCTAGCAGGGCTAAGTCATGGCTTTCTAGCGCGGCACGTTCAGTGGGCATGGTGGTGCTCATGCGCATGGTCGTGGTCGTGGTCGTGGTCGTGGTCGTGGTCGTGGTCGTGGGAATGAGCATGCCCGTGGCTATGCGAATGCCCACCGCCCACTTGGTTGTACGCGCCGGGTTCGGGGTCGAAAGTAGCGTTGTGGTGCTCGAGCGTCGCGCCCAAAAGCTCGGCCAGCTCTTCGAGCACGTGGTCGGGGGGGAAGCGCACCCAGCCGCCCTGCTCATCTTCACCCAGCGCGAGCTGCACATGGCGATTGCCAAGATGATACGCCAGCCGCGCCAGGGGTAAGCCAGTGCTCACTCGCGCGGTGACGACCGGTTCGATAGCGGCACACACGCGGACGACCTCGCCACTCTCGGCCTTCAGGCCCTCACCATCGCGCAGCACCGGACCACGGTCTAGAAACAGCCCCAGCTCGCGGCCGCTATCGCTTTGGGCTTTTAGGCGCCCGCGAATGCGCAGCTCAAAGGGCAGCGTCAGCGTGTCGCTGGCGGTGCTTTCGTCTATCGGCCCTAAACGTTCTATCAGTTTCAACATGACTACCGTCCTTTCGCTATCTATGCGGCTGTGGCGGGGGTAGGCCTACGAGAGGGCGCTGTGAATACCTCCCTATACGCTACTTTTGCCATCTGACCTCCATGGACGGAGGGAATGCCGGAAATGTAGGGAACATTTTCCGGCCATGGCAAAAGACCCTCTCTACGGCCTACCCCCGCCACCTCTACCTCAACTAAATAGCCTTAATCAAAACAAATGATACCGCTGCGCCAGTGGTAGCTCGGTCGCTGGCTCGCAGGTGAGTAGCTCGCCATCGCAGCGCACTTCATAGGTTTGTGGGTCAACGGTTAGCTTTGGGCAGGCGTCGTTGAGCTTCATATCTTTTTTGCGCACGCCGCGTACGTTTTTACAGGCGGAAAGCGTGCTCTGCAGGCCCAGACGCTCTTTAATGCCTGCGTCAATCGCCGCTTGGCTCACGAAGTTGAGCCGCGTTTGGCTGGCGGCCTTTCCAAACGCCCCAAACATAAAGCGATAATGCACCGGCTGAGGGGTAGGAATAGACGCATTGGGGTCGCCCATGGGCGCCGCCGCAATCATGCCGCCTTTTAAAATCAGCGAGGGCTTTACACCGAAAAATGCCGGTTTCCAGAGCACTAAATCAGCCAGTTTGCCAACTTCGATGGAGCCCACCTCATGGGCAATGCCATGGGTAATCGCAGGGTTAATAGTGTATTTGGCGATATAGCGCTTGGCGCGCAGGTTATCAGCACCCAATGCTTCATCTTCGGGCAATAAACCGCGCTGCACTCTCATTTTATGGGCCGTTTGCCAGGTACGGCAGACCACTTCGCCCACTCGCCCCATGGCTTGGGAATCCGAGGCAATCATCGAGATCACGCCCAAGTCGTGGAGAATATCTTCGGCGGCGATCGTTTCACGGCGAATACGTGAGTCGGCAAAGGCCACATCTTCGGGAATGTTGGGGTCCAAGTGGTGGCAAACCATCAACATATCCAGGTGTTCGTCGATGGTGTTAACCGTATAAGGCCGCGTCGGGTTAGTGGAAGACGGCAGCACATACTCTTTTGAGCAGGCGGTCAGGATATCCGGCGCGTGACCGCCGCCCGCCCCTTCGGTGTGATAGGTATGAATGCCACGCTCTTTAAACGCCGCCAGGGTGTCTTCCACAAAGCCGGATTCGTTGAGTGTGTCGGTGTGGATCGCGATCTGCACATCATACTTCTCTGCCACACTGAGGCAGTTATCAATGGAAGCAGGCGTGGTGCCCCAGTCTTCGTGGAGTTTAAGCCCCATGGCCCCGGCTTCCAGCTGCGCTTCCAACGCTTCCGGCAAGCTGGCGTTGCCTTTGCCCAACAGGCCAATATTCATCGGCAGGTCGTCCACGGCTTGCAGCATTCTGCCAATATGCCAAGCACCGGGAGTGCATGTGGTGGCGTTGGAGCCAGTCGCCGGACCAGTGCCGCCGCCCAGCATGGTGGTCACGCCGCTCATCAGCGCTTCTTCTACCTGTTGGGGGCAAATAAAGTGAATATGCGCGTCGATGCCTCCAGCGGTAAGAATCTTGCCTTCGCCTGAGATAATTTCAGTGCCGGGGCCAATCACTATATCTACATCGGGCTGGGTGTCGGGGTTGCCTGCCTTGCCAATCGCTGCAATGCGCCCGTTTTGCAGGCCGACATCGGCTTTCACAATGCCCCACCAGTCTAAAATCAGCGCATTGGTAATCACCGTATCCATCACCGTGGCGTCGTTACGCTGGCTTTGGCCCATACCATCGCGGATGACCTTACCGCCGCCGAACTTCACCTCATCGCCGTAGTGGGTAGCGTCTTGCTCCACTTCGATCCACAGTTCGGTATCGCCCAGGCGCACGCGGTCGCCCACGGTGGGGCCATACATATCGGCGTAGGCTTGCCGACTGATTTTGTTAACCGGCTTCATTGTTTATCTCCATCGAGCGCACCCATCACATCGCCACGGAAGCCGTAAATTTCGCGCTTACCGACGAAGGGAATTAGCGTGACCTCGCGGGTCTGGCCTGGCTCAAAGCGAATCGCGGTGCCCGCTGCCACGTCTAAGCGAAAACCTCGAGTTTTCGTGCGATCAAACACCAGCGCGGGGTTGGCTTCCGCGAAGTGGTAGTGGGAACCGATCTGAATGGGGCGGTCGCCGGTATTGGCCACTTCGACGCTAATCCGCTCGCGGCCCACGCATAGCTCAATATCACCGTCTTTTAACTGGTACTGTCCTGGAATCATTGGGCCGGAAATCATGGCAGCCTCCTGGTTGCTGACGACTAGTTGATTGGCGTGTGAACGGTCACAAGCTTGGTGCCGTCCGGAAAGGTGGCTTCTACCTGCACCTCATCCACCATTTCCGCCACGCCATCCATGACGTCATCACGGCTAAGGATTTCACGGCCGTAGCTCATTAAGTCGGCGACACTTCTGCCGTCACGGGCACCTTCGATAATTTCAAAGCTGATCAGCGCGACGGCCTCGGGGTAGTTAAGCTTTAGGCCGCGTGCTTTGCGGCGCTCGGCAAGCTGGGCAGCAGAAAACAGCAGCAGCTTATCTTTGTCTCGCGGGGTCAGTTCCATGGGGGCTCCATTGGCTCGATCAGTGGCAGCGCTCAACAGAAACGACGGTGTAGGATTTGGAACAACGCTCCCAGACTATCGAAACCGAGCACGCCTATTTGAAGCAATGCAGCGCAACCGCCGTACCAAAATGGTGAATAGAAAAAATAGTTATTATTATTCAATAGCTTGAAAAATATCGACTTTCTCTTATTCGCACCAAAATTGCACCATGCTAATTAACCAGCCCCTTCTTCGCACCAAAGAAGTGCAATTAAAAAGCCTCACTTAGCATTAACTATCAAATAATAATAAAACACATTACTATTTGCGCGCGTCTTTTAAATAAGGCTTTTTTTGGGCCTCTATTTCTACACCAGGTTGAGACACACCACGTGACCATCAGCACCCGCTATACCGTTGATCATTTTTTAGGCTACGGACGCCGATACAGTATCGATTACTGCTTTCCCATTACTTCCAACGCTGCCTGCACGCCGAAAACATCGATCGCCCAAGGGCGCGTAGAAGAAGTTAGCCTAGCGGCGGGTGTGGAGCTTTTTATTTCCGATTTGGATGTGCTGCGACCTTATCAATCGTTCTCTAAGGACAATACCGACCTGCTGATTGTGGTGATGTTAGAGGGCTGCGCACATTTCGATATTGATGGCCAAAAGCGTTGGATAACGGCAGGGGAAGCTTGCTGGCTAAGGCTGGACACAGGTTTAACGCTAAGCGCTTTTCATCCTGCTAATCAACGGCTTCGCACGCTATGCCTATCGCTCGACGCATCAGCGATGCACGCTTGGTATGGTGCTCACATCTCATCAGCGTCCCCCCATGTCTGGCAACTCAGCCCTGGGTTACAGCTAACCATCGATGAAGCATGCGGTACTTCCAGTAGCGCAGAGTCACAGCGCATGCGCTTTCAAGGATTAGCACTGCAAATCATCGCCCAGGGGCTGGACGGCCGTTCGCCATATACGGCTGACAGTGGCGCACTGTACCGACAGCGCTTGGCGCTGATACGCCGCTGGCTGGATGAAGAGCCGTCGTTTGACCACACGCTGCAACGCTTAGCGGAACGCGCGGCCATGAGCCCAAGTACGCTAATGCGGCATTTCAAGCTGGCTTACGGCCTAGCGCCCATCGACTATTTGCGCAAGCGTCGGCTTGCGTTAGCCCGCGAGCTGCTGCTGAGCGGCCACAGCGTTCAACAAGCGGCACATTTAAGTGGCTACCGTCATGCCAGCAACTTTATTACTGCATTCAAGAAAAACTACGGTATCTCGCCGGGTGCTTTGACGGAAAGTTCCCTGAAACGCTCCTAAAACGATACGGCTGACGTTTGCGCATAATCAATTGCGCGGCGGGCATAACCGCCCGCCCATCATAAGTGGAATAATTCTCATTATGAAATATTAACTACTAGCAACATCCACTTTGGAAAACCGCTCCATGCCATTGTTATATCGATCAACATGCACTGCACTTATTCTTGCCTACCCTTTGCTTGCCTTTGCTGAAGCTCCTGACGAAACATTGGACAATTTGCTAGTGACCGGTGAGCGCCTCAGCACCAGCAGTGAAGGCACTCAGCGCTACACAGTTCCCGCTAGCCGCAGTGCGGTCGGGCTGTCATTAACACCACGCGAGACGCCCCAATCAACAAGTGTTATTACTCGCCAGCACATCGACGACCGTGCGGCACAGACAGGCGGTGATGTGTTAGCCCAAGTACCCGGTGTTTCGCCAAGCCGAGCTGACAGTAACCGGATTAGCTATGCCGCACGTGGTTTCTCGATACGTAGCGTACAGTTTGACGGACTCAGCATTCCGCTCAGCGGTTTCTGGAATTTTGGCGATACCGACTGGGATGCGGCGATTTATGATCGTGTTGAAGTAGTGCGCGGAGCAACCGGTTTATTGACCGGCGCTGGCGAACCATCGGCAAGCGTTAACTTTATTCGCAAACGCCCGTTGTCCGAAGCGGCTGCCTCTGTTTCCGCAGGCCTCGGCCGTTGGGACCGGCGCCGCATCACGGCGGATGTGTCTGTCCCATTAAGCAGCAATGGCACGACAGGGGCCCGCTTTGTCGTAGCCAAAGGCCAGAACGATAGCTTTATCTCTCATCTCGAAGATGACCATGAGACGCTTTACGGTGTTATCAGTAGCGAGCTTACCCCCGCTACTCAATTAACCGTAGGGGTTGAATATCAGCACAACGAGACGCTCGGCGCGGGGGCCAGTGTCCCGGCTTTTTATGCTGACGGCAGCCGCACGGACTTTGACCGCAGCGCATCTAACAACACCGACTGGTCAACGTTTTACAACGAGACCACTCGCGTGTTCGCTGATCTTAGCCACCAACTGGATAACGGCTGGACGTTACGCGCCGCGGTCAGCCATAACGATGGTAACTATGGCCTAGAGTACCTTTATCGCGGCGGTTTCCCAGACAGGGAGACAGGCCTTGGTATGTCCAGCTCCTTCTTAAATTACCGCGGCAACCGCACTCAACAAACCGTTAACGTAACGGCCGAAGGTGATTTCAGCTTATTTGGCCGCCAACACGAGCTGGGCTTTGGCTGGATGCATAACGAAGATGACTTTGAGATAAAACTGGCCACCCCGGTTGGCACGCCGCCTTCCGCGGGTAGTTACCTTAATTGGCGAGACAGTGTGGTGGCCAAGCCTCAGTGGGGGCAATTCAACAGCTCAGATAATATGCAGGTAACGCAAAGCGGCGGCTTTATGGTGTCGCGCTTTTCGTTGAGTGATCCGCTTAATCTTATTCTTGGTGCACGCCTGAGCGACTGGGAATTAGATCAGACTTACTATGGGTCTGAGCGGCAATACCGATACAGCAATGAAATAACGCCTTATGCAGGCATTATCTACGATATTAATGACTATACCTCTGTTTACGCGAGTTATACCGAGATTTTTCAGTCTCAGAATGCCCGCCGTGAGAATGGCTCTCTGCTGGACCCTATTCAGGGTCGCAGCTATGAACTGGGGGCTAAGGCAACCCTTCTGAACGGCCACTTGGATAGCAGTATTGCACTGTTTAGAACAGAGCAAAACGGTGTGGCCGAAGCCATTCCTGGCGTTGATGTGATCGGCCAGCCGGGTACGTCCGCCCATCGCAGTGTTGATGGTAATCAGGTCAATGGCGTTGAAGTCGAATTGATTGGTGAAGTGGCCTCTGGCTGGAATGTGAGCGCCAGCTACGCGCTAGCCAATGCAGAAAATTCCGACGGCGAGCGGACCAATACGACCCATCCGCGCCAACAGGTCAAACTGTTTACCACTTACCAACTACCGGGTGCATGGAGTGGCTTAACACTGGGCGGCGGGGCTCGTTGGCAAAGCGATATTTGGCGGAACACATCTAGCCCCAATGGACAGGTTAAGGTTGGGCAAGACGCTTACGCCGTTGCTGACCTGATGGCACGCTACCGTTTCAACGATCAATTAAGCGCGCAGTTGAACATCAACAACGTGTTTGACCAGGACTACTACGAGCAAATTGGTTTCTACAGCCAGTACTGGCTTGGCGAACCGCGTAGTGCCGCTATGTCAATCAACTGGGATTGGATCGGGTCGGAGGGGAGCTAGTCCCCGTCCGCCCACACCACCTGGCATACGGATCCGTACCACGGCGGTTGGTCAAGTGTTGGCAAACCGCTCCATATAAAAGCGCACACCACGGAAGCCTCGCTTGTGCCACCAGCGGTTATTCATCGCGAACCGCGTATGATGGAGTTGGGCCAGAAACCACCAGCGTTTGTGCTGACAGTATCCTTTCGCCTCATCCACAGGGAGCCCGAGTTCGATCATTTTCCTCACTCGGGTTCTCGGTTTAAACCACTGTTTCATCAGGTACATGCGTAGTCGGCTTCGTATCCAGCTGTCGATATCAGCAAATAAGCGGCGTGTCTCTGCCAACCGAAAGTAGCTTGTCCAGCCTCGAATATATCGATCGAGACGGGCAAGCTTCACCTCAATGGCTTCGCGATCATGCCCGCGGGTCAGTTGCCTGATCCGTTTCTTGAAGCGTTTGATCGTCTCATTACTGCAGCGGATGCGCGGATTAGCCTTTCCAACAAAGCTGTACCCGAGAAAATTGCTGCGTGAGACAGAGACGACGCGGCTCTTCTCCCGATTTACCGGGAGTTTGAGTCGTGTTTCGAGAAAGGCGGTCACGTTGTCCTTGACTCGGTGGCCCGCTCGACGGCTTTGGACGTAGATCTGGCAGTCATCGGCATATCGGCAGAACCGGTGGCCTCTGGCATCCAGTTTCTTGTCCAGATCGTCAAGTAGGATATTACTAAGCAACGGACTCAAGGGCGATCCTTGCGGTGTGCCTTTCTCTCGCTGACTAACGAAACCCCCCATCATCATTCCGGCCTGAAGGTAGCGACGGATCACACCAAGCAAACGCTTGTCGTGAATACGTTTTGCTAGCCTGGCCATCAAAAGATCGTGGTTGACCTGGTCAAAGAATTTCTCCAAATCAATATCGACCACTATCGTGTAACCCTGTTTGGCGTAGTCATGAGCCTGCTCAATTGCTTGCCAGGCATTACGGCCTGGTCTGAAGCCAAAGCTTGAGTCAGAGAAATCCTTCTCGTAGTGAGGGCTGAGCACTTGATGGATGGCTTGCTGGATTAAGCGGTCTAACACGTTAGGGATGCCCAGCATACGGTGCTTGCCATTGCCCTTCGGAATGTAGACCGTTCTCACCGAACCTGGCTGATAAGCGCCTGATTGAAGGGTTTCCTTGACCCCCGGCCACGCCTCCTTCAAATAGGATTCGGTGTCCTCAATGGTGCGTGCATCGGGGCCAGCGGCCCCTTTATTGCGCTGCACCCGGTTCCATGCCGCCGCCATATTGGCACTTTCAAGCACATCGTCCATGGAGACCGGGTAGCAGGGTTCGCAAGGGTTCCGGCCCGTAACCGGTCTGCCGCTGCTACTAAACTGCGGTCGGTTGTCATCGCGTTGGTCAGAGATCACGGAGAAACCCTTTCACTTGCCTTTGGCCCTTCGGTGGAATGTGGCCACCTACTATGGCCGCTGCTGACTTCCCTCACAGCCTTGCCGCCCCTCCCGCTGTGCGGTTGGCTTGGCTCTAGCGGTTGCAAGGGACCTCCCGGGGTAAGACGCACATCTTTCTCGCCAGGTAGCCGCCTCATATACGTACTGCGCTGCCGTGTTGGGATGAGCTTCGTGTTGTTCAGCACACTTACTCCACGCAGCCCGCCTCGTATGAGATTCGTGTTCCTCGGCTCAGCGATTTGCCGCAGGCTTCCTTCAGATTCCACCTTGCGATGGACACCCTTGCCATATTGGCTAACAGCTACTCCCAACGTCACTGCTCGGGACTTTCACCCTATAGATGTGCGCCATGCCCGGCGCACTGACCTCCTCACCGCCCAATTGAGCGAGGTTTCCAACTTTTCAAGCAGCAAACGGTGCGCGGCTTGATTGATACAAGTCTCTATTGAAAGAACCCGACTGACCTTTGGTCCGTCATAATGGCGTACTTTGCTAGTGAATATTGATCGCGGCCTTGTTGTCGCGGTCATTCAGCTACATAAGCAGGACACGTCCATTCGCTTACTGTCAATAGCAGAGAGTCTACCACCAGGCTGTTTTTTTGTAGCTAAATAATAAACTTGGAACGTCGAAGTAAGCGATGACATCTAACTTCTACTTCATGTAATTGCGGATAAACCGTTTGATTTTTGGTGCTACTTTTGGGGAGTGATCGAAACCTTCTAACACCCTTTGATAATTAATTTCATCTACAGGATCTCGAGCTGAAAATTCACCAGTTGAAACGAACTGGCTGATGTCATCAGCACTTTTCACCACCGCGTCACCATAGACGACATAGCTTTGATGTCGGATGAAAGGGTGTTCACCGGCCTCAATGAGGCATGTTCTGTCGTATCGACGACCTGGCCTTACAGATGAAATATTTACTAGAAGAACCCCGTAGTAGTCGCGCTCTGGATAATAAACGGGATCGTTCATGATGATGTGAAGATGGTTTACAGGCCCAGAGAGGATTAGCAGGGTTCCCTTGCGAAAAGGACAATACTCTGTCACGCCAAACGTCCCATCACCTGTCTGAGTTCACGGCGCTGAAAAATTTCGGCAGAGAGTTCGTCTGCTTCTTCCGGTGTTCTACCAATTGCCTGAAACATATCTTGAGGCCGGATAGGACGCATTGAGCCATGTGGATCATGCCATTCGGGGCAGTGCAGATGAGTGTATTCAACCAACTCCCAGCGAGTCATGGCTCCAAATCGTTGCCAAACCTCGTCAAGGATTTCAACATCCGCATCTGATAACTCATCAAAGCTATCTCGATCACTATCACGACAAGCTAGAGAAACTTCATAAGGAACAGGCCCGCCAGCGATCCAACTGTTCCATTCTCCACTACGACTAGCACCTTGCATTAGCTCCAAAACAGTCGATAACACTGGGCCCTTATCCATTGAGACCCAAGCATCATCTGTCATCGGCTCGTCAAATCGTTCCATAGAGGTACGATCTGCAAGGTACAAGAGCTTCATCAGTTTCAGATATGACATCTGGCCACCACGCTGCCCTAGCAGGTAAGCCGCCATCTGAGCCACTTTTTCTTCGTTAAACATACTTGCAACCTCCTGGGCCATGCTGTATGACCACCCCTAATTAATGGGGGATGCGCAGCTTAAATGCAAGTACCAACCCTTGCAAGTACATAGTTATCTAATCGATTTAACGGGCTATATTCAGCTCTTAGACAACAACCATTACTAAATAACAGATTGAAATCTTGGTCGTGGGGTAACGCCAGCGGCGGGGGTAATTACGGCTGCTGGCGGAAGCGCTCAAACATCGCCAGACCAAGAAATACCACTCCCGCCGAGATGCTTAGACAGCCCAGCCATAGCGTTATTGCCAGCCCTGTGCTCCAGGTTTCCATTGCCAACCAAAGCGGCCAACCGAGTATCGCACTGCCCGCCCAGAACCAAGGTTTTTGTTGAGCAGGCTTAAGACCACAACGGCGTCGATGGCGACTATCCGATAGCGCAATTAATGCAAAGCCCAGCGTACCGAGTGCCAGAATCGTGATAAGCATCATGACGCCACCTGAATGGGCTGCACACGGGTGCTCGCTTTTTTAGCAGCTCGTTTCATCTGCCAGACGATGGTCAGCGCGCCGACCAAACACATCAGGTCAACGCTAACACGCTGCCAATTACCTGCGGCAAGCTCACCTAGAACACGATAGGAAGGCACCAAGAGATTCAGCATTGGTAGGCACAGTAACAAGATAACGATCAGAGCTAACTGCTCCCGCCACGCCTGCGAGGCCGAGCGTCTTAAAACAGCGTGTAGCAACGCGAGCAGCCAGGCGGCAAAGAAGCAATGGATTTCCCATGGGGCACGCCCACTAAGCGCCACCGGTAAAAGTCGGTTGCTGGCTAAAAAGGCCAATACGGCAATCGGCATGCCGGCCAACGTGGCTATATTAAGCCGCTCGACACACCACATCCCCACCACGCCGCCCTTCTTATGCTTACGCTTTGACGTCCACAGCAGTAGCCCAGTTGCCACCATGCCACACCCAGCAGCCCCTAATGCAAAATAGATCCAGCGCATGCCCCAGTCGGCAAAACGGCCGGCATGTAACCCCACCATAATGCCGTGTGCTTGTTCATCAATGCGTTGCGGCTGAGTCTCTGCTAACAAGGCGCCCGAACTGGCCTCATAGATACGTTGTGGGCGGTGCGCAGATAACGCCTCGTGGGTACTTTGCCAAACCACGGCACGCGCACCTGCATCGCCAGGGTGGCTTACCCTCAGGGACTGCACCGGCTTCTGCCAATGCGCTTCAGCATCACCGACCAGTTCGCTAAGGGCATATAACGCTGCAGGCTGCCCCGTGGCTGAGTCAGAGAGGGGAAAGGCATGCAGTTCACTGGTCGCTTGGCGACGCGCGTCAGCATCGGGAAACGCGCGCTCTACTCCCCAAGGCATATAGAGCGACATGAGCGTTATCAAGCCGGTGTAGGTAATCATTAGCTGAAAAGGCAGCGTTAACACAGAAAATGCATTGTGCGCATCTAGCCAGCTACGCGCGCCCTTCTGGGGCCGAAAAGCAAAAAAGTCGCGCAGGATTTTTTTATGGGTTATCACGCCGCTGATGATTGCCACGAACATCATCATGGTGGCGATACCAATGAGCCAGCGGCCATAGACGGCGGGGAGGTGATGCAATTGAAAATGGAATCGGTAGAAAAAATCCCCCCCACGCGTTTCTCGCGGGGTAACCAACGTCAGAGTGGTTGGGTCAAGTACCGACTGCTCTCTCCCATCCTGCCCAAACCAGACGGCTGTCGAGACCGACTCGCGCTCATTAGGAAAAGTGATCTGCCAATTTCTCGCTGAGGAGGCATGTTCAGTAAGATAGTGCTGCCAGTAATCCGCCAGGCGCCGATTGTCCCACTCAGCGTTCGCGGCGACACTCGGAAGTTCGGGCTGCATCCACAACGAGATACTCTCTTTGAAGTAACTCAGAGTGCCCGTCAGAAAAACGGCAAATAGCAGCCAAGCAGCCAACAAGCCGCACCATGTGTGCAGCTGGGCCATATTACGCCTCACGCTGCGCTTAGTGGACGCCATAGTTAGCCACCACTAGAAGGCCGCCAATGGCTAGACCGATAGCTCCCCAAAGACGTATCAAACTCGGCGTGATAAACGACCAGATCGCCACGCCCGCCCAAATAATAAAGCTTCCCATCATGCCGATACGCAGAGACATCATGGTATCAAACGGTAAGCCAAGCGCTGCCACCGAAAACAGTGCAGCAACGATATAGCCGCCAAGCGTCGCGGCCAGGATGCGTAAGATCAGCAGCCAATAGGAAGAGGATAAGACGTTGAGCAGCATGGTGCATCTCGGTGCAGGTCACAGACCACCATTTTAATGCAAAAGGTTTTCATTTGCATTAGTACAAATAACTTATTTAGCACCTGCTGCACAACGTTTAGGTTAACCAAATGCGCGGTGTGTGGGCGACACGCGCGATCCAGTGCGGGCGCAGAACATGCCACGCCTGCTCACACAGCGTCCAGGCTTCATTGCGTGAGTTTCCGAGATAACGTAATAACAGCACGCCCTGGCGAACGGTAACCGCCCAACGCGGGTTGTCCGGCAGCGCTTCGCGTAGCTCATCAATCGCCACACCGGCATCTTCTAAGCCCACCGCCCATAGCGTGGCTTGCACCGTGGCGCCCCCCTGCCCCCAGCGCCCGTTAAAACGCGGATGTGCAGGATCCAACGGTTGGCGTTCAAGCCACAGCGGCTTGCCATCTAGGGTTAAACGAAAGTGCTGCTCAATGCGACCTGTTACATAGGGAAGTTCACTGGCGGGGCGGCCCAGCGCCATGATTTCCCAGCCCAAGCAACGGGCACTGCCATGCAACGCAATATGCGTTCGCTGAGCGCCTTTGGAGCCATCAAAGGCGATCGTTTCTTGAGGAAGCCACTCAAGGATGCCGCCATCTTCCACGTTAAGCTCAGTCTGTTGGTTCCAGGCAACGCCCTGACTGTCAGCTTTATAAAGCTTGTTAGCCGCAGGCGTGGTGAGCAGCGCATGAGCATCACCCTCGATGTGGGCGCGAATCGTCAGGGCATCGCCACTGACTAAACCACCGGGTGGATGCAGCACGTACACATGGCAAGCTTCCGTGCTGCCTTCTGGGTAAAACGGCCGCTGTACTCGTAGCGGCCCTTGGTGACGAGCCTGCACCAATCGGGTTGTGCCCTCACGGTTAGCAAAACGCAGCGCCAGCGATGCCGCCCAGTGGCGCTCGCCATCAAAGCGATGGCCTGAGCTAGCGGCAGGTGTCGCAAGTTCACACAGAGTCATGGCGCTATCGCTTCCAGTTGGTCAATATTTCAACTTGAAATGCAAGGAGTGCGCCAAAATGGTGAAAAACCACGTTTCTTTGTCGACACAATAACTTAAGCTTTGAGATTGTTAGCTACCAACGGCTTTAAGCACCAAAAGAGAACACAAAAACGGATAAGCGCACCAAATCTGAGCAACCTTCAACGCCGTTAGAAGAAGGCCCAAGCCTCGTTAAGCTAAGCTGCGCACTCTTCTTTGCTAACCACTAAATGGTAAGCGTTGGGGGCTATATCGTTGCTAAACTGATACGCACATAGTCATCAGCAGAGTTCAACAATGACACGCACCCATCACCCTTCCCCTACCTTCCAGCTGCGCTTAGCGTTAAACCACGATGTGGTGATTGGCCCTGGCAAGGCTGACCTGTTGGAAATGATTGATCAAACCGGCTCAATTTCCGCGGCGGGCCGCGCGCTGAACATGAGTTATAAAAAAGCCTGGCAACTGCTCGAAACTATGAACGGCTACTTTTTATCACCGCTGGTGGTAACAAGTTCCGGTGGAAATGCACGGGGTGGAGCACACCTAACAGAGATTGGCAAACAAGTACTTACCCACTATCGAGCACTGGAAAAGCAGTTTGTGATGGCAACGCCTGACGATGCCAAAGCACTGCTAGCGCTTCTGTCACCTTCTGATGGTGCCGAGCGCGACAATGATTGATCGCCATCCAGCCACGCGTTATTTGTCATTGAACACGCGCTGAGTATTCGCTAATCTCCGCTATATCCATGTGGAAATAGCGGAATAAAACGATGCTTAACTTCGGTGTGAACAATCGCCTGCTTGCCAGCGTTATTCTATTTAGCCTTCCGACAGCATCAGCGCTCGCGAGCGACAATGTGCACGTTGCAGCCGCTGCGTCGCTGACCGATGCACTAAACGATGCCATTGCGGTTTATGAAACGCATAATGACGTTGATGTGACCGCGATTTATGCTTCGTCGTCTACCCTTGCTCGACAAATCGCCAGCGGCAGTCCCGCGCAGCTATTTCTTTCCGCAAATGTGACGTGGATGGATTGGCTTGAAGATCAGCATATCAATGTGCAGCAACGTAGAGATTTACTGCAAAATCGATTGGCGCTTGTTAGTGCCAGCGATAGCGTGCCAATGCAGTTCACCCCAGGGGAAGGCATCGCTATTGAAACGCTATTAGGCGAGCGCGACCGACTGTCCGTGGGAGACCCAGACCATGTACCGGCCGGTATCTATACCCAGCAAGCACTGGAGACACTGGGCGAATGGGAAGCTCTAGCGCCGCGCCTAGCCCGTGGCAATGATGTGCGCGCTGCATTAGCGC
Source organism: Halomonas sp. 3F2F (assembly GCF_014897805.1). Lineage (NCBI taxonomy): Bacteria > Pseudomonadati > Pseudomonadota > Gammaproteobacteria > Oceanospirillales > Halomonadaceae > Halomonas > Halomonas sp. 3F2F. Next base: position 28,353 of record NZ_JABUZE010000065.1, on the reverse strand, counting down.
TGGTAGAGCGTGAAGAAACACCCATCGGTGTGGTGTATCAAACGGATGCTTTTGCCAGCAAGGCCGTCAGGGTACTTGGGTTATTCCCAGCCGCCAGCCACGACCCCATTACGTACCCCATCGCCCTGATTGATGCAGAGCAAAACGCTGCTGCCGTGGCGCTACAGGCGTGGTTAACCAGTGAAGAAGCCCTCGCTATCTTTGCCGAGCATGGCTTTGACACAAGCATCAGTGCACCGTGACGCTTTCTCCAGCGGAGTGGGAGGCTATTCGCCTAAGCTTACTGATCGGCTTAGCGGCGGTTGCATGGATATTGCCCCCAGGCATTGCCGTCGCTTGGTGGCTAGCCCGCTATCATTTTCGCGGGAAAGCATTGGTCAATGGTTTGATACACTTGCCACTGGTTCTGCCGCCCGTGGTTGTGGGGTATCTACTGTTAATTGGCTTGGGCAGGCAAGGGGTGTTTGGTCAATGGCTTTACAGCAACTTAGGCGTATCATTGCCATTTACTTGGCAAGGGGCAGCCGTTGCTAGCGGCGTAATGGCGTTTCCATTACTGGTGAGGGCCCTGCGTTTATCCCTTGAGGCCGTTGACCCCAAACTCGAAGCGGCTGCCAGCACGCTAGGCGCTAGTCGCTGGCGGGTATTCACCACCATCACATTGCCGCTGGCGATCCCCGGCCTGCTAACAGGTACCGTGCTGGCTTTTGCTCGCGCGCTTTCCGAGTTCGGTGCCACTATCACTTTCGCCTCTAATATCCCTGGCGAAACGCGCACCTTACCCCTAGCACTCTATACGCTAATTCAGACACCCGGTCAGGAAGCCGCTGCGGCAAGGCTATGTTTTCTCGCCATCATTATTGCCCTGCTCTCGTTAATTGCCTCTGAATGGCTAGCGCGCCGCACCCAACAGCGTTTACAGGAACGTGATGCCTACTAACCCAACGTCTCCCGACGCCTCTGCCCATTCATCGCTATCGCTCTCTGTTGAACAACGCCTTGGCAACTTCCAGCTGCAAGCATCGCTCACGCTGCCCGCTAGCGGTGTGACCGGTATTTTTGGCATATCAGGAAGCGGCAAAACCAGCCTACTGCGCATTATTGCAGGCTTGGACACACCCGACGTAGGCAAACTGCAGCTCGGCGACCAGGTGCTACTAGACACCCAACAGCGCCAGAATGTACCCGCCCATCAACGGCGCATTGGCGTTGTGTTCCAGGAGGCGCGTCTTTTTCCTCATTACCGAGTGCGAGGCAACCTCACCTACGGCATGCCTAAACGAGCAACTCACCGCTTCGATGAGATTGTCGAATTGCTTGGCATCGGACATTTACTTGAGCGGATACCGGGTACCCTTTCGGGCGGCGAAGCACGCCGAGTCGCCATAGGCAGGGCACTACTGAGCGATCCTCAGCTACTGCTAATGGATGAGCCACTCTCCGGATTGGATGGGCCACGTAAGCAAGAGCTGTTGCGCTTCATTGCGCGACTGACTCGCCAGGTTCAAATCCCGGTGATTTACGTCAGCCACGACCCCGAAGAGATCTCGGCAATTGCTGATCATCTCGTACTGATGAAAGAGGGGCGCGTTATTGCTAGCGATCCATTACATGGTCTTTTGCAGCGCTTTGATTTAACCGAGGAGCTGGGAGGGTTCGATGCCGCCTCGATTATCGAAGGTCGAGTTGTCGAACATGACGATGTATACCAGCTAACCCATCTTGCGCTTGATAAGTGTCACCAATTAATAATACCGGGTATATCAGCGCCTGTCGGCAGCCGTTTGCGCGTACGTATCTTTGCACGGGATATTGCCTTGGCACTCTCACCGACAAAGGACACCAGCTACCGTAATCAGCTCGCGGCTACTATTAAAAAAATGGAAACGTTGCCCACCAGCCCACACTCGGTGGAGCTGCTGTTGAGCCTTGGTTCTATTCACCTTAGATCACGCTTAACTCGCAAGTCCTCAGATGAAATGAAACTCGCTGTAGGTAAGCAGGTGACAGCGCTAGTGCGCAGTGTATCGATCTTGCATTACTAATACACAACGTCGGAGCTATGAATTGATTTAGCACTCGTTTTATCCGACGCCAATAGCCCCTACGTGTCAATTGACCGCACCGCCCTCACATTTTCATAAGGAAATTTCAGCTAAAATTGCCAAGCACTCTATATGAAACAACATAACACGGCCCAAATAGCGTATCGAGCAAATGCACTTATCACGTTCAGTAGGGACTCTTTGGTATCGCATAGCGCTTTATATGGCGTTTGTGGCGATGCATCTCCTACTGGGCGGGCCGCTAATTTCGCAGTATCAAGCGGGTGGGCAACATCACGCTAACCACGGCACTGACCACTCCTCTAGCCATTCATCAAGTCACCAGAATGGAAACCATCATCAGCACGCGGCCCCGCAAGCAAGTCAACATCACCACTCTTCAGGCCATGCTGAAGCGGTAGAGCCGATATTTAACTGGTTTCACCAATGTGGCTACTGCGCCGTCTGGCAACAGTTTCCAACGACACCAACCGTTCTTCCCGCGATCAGCCAGCAAGCGTTTATCACGCATGGGCAACTGCTGACGCAACCGACACAGGCGATGCGCTCCTGTGATAACTACCCCCACGCGCTAACGCGAGCTCCGCCCTTTTTGCGACGTGTATAACGCCACATCGTCAGCCCTTTCAGCCTGAAGCTCGCTTCAGGCGAGTGGCTGTCTACATCAAAAAAAGGGATCATCATGTCGCATCTAGCTACTGGGCATGGCGTCGTTACGCCTGCCCGTTTAAAAAACCGTTTTCAACGACACGCACTAACATTAAGCATCGCCGCGGCATCGAGCGTGGCTGTTCAAAGCACATGGGCACAGTCGCCTGCCGCTCACCACGACCATCATCATGCGCTCAACACCATGGTCGTCACCGCTGTACCGCTAAGCTCGCCACTTACGGTGGAAACTGACCCACGCATACCGCGCCAACCGGCCCCTGCCAGCGACGGTGCCGACTACCTTCAGACCATTCCGGGGTTCTCTGCCATTCGTAACGGCGGCACCAACGGTGACCCGGTTTTCCGTGGCATGTTTGGCTCGCGTCTACGGGTGCTGACCAATGGCAGCCAAATGCTAGGCGCTTGCCCGGCGCGCATGGATGCGCCGACGTCTTATATCTCACCTGAAAATTACGATAGCCTCACCGTCACCAAAGGGCCACAGTCGGTGCTATGGGGGCCAGGTGCCTCAGCGGCAACGGTGCGCTTTGACCGCGGCCCAGAAGAGTTCGATGAAGCGGGCGTACGTGTAGATGGCAGCGTCATGCTGGGCACCTATGGTCGCTTTGATCGCCGCATTGATGCCGCAGTGGGTAATCAAGCGGGCTATCTGCGCATTACTGGCAACCAATCAGAGGCCAACGACTATAAAGATGGCGACGGCAACGCTGTGCCCTCTCAGTGGGATAAATGGAACGGCGACGTGGCCATAGGCTGGACACCCGACGACGACACTTGGCTTGAAGTCACCGCTGGCCGAGGAGACGGTGAAGCGCGCTATGCCGGACGGGGCATGGATGGCAGTAAGTTTCTGCGCGAAACCGTGGGCATACGTTTTCAGCGCGAGAATTTAGGCGAGCACTGGAAACGTCTGGAAATGCAGGCCAACTATGCCTACGCCGACCATATTATGGATAACTTTACCCTTCGTTCACCGGGCAGCATGAGCATGGGTGGCGGCATGGATATGGGCAGCGGCATGGACATGGGCGGTGGCATGGACATGGGCGGCGGCATGGATATGAGTAACGGCATGGCCATGCGGGTTGATCGCCGTACTCGAAGTGCGCGCGCTGCGTCCACCTGGGAGTGGGAAAACACCACCTGGATCGCTGGCGTCGACGTTGAACATCAGGTACACCGCAACCTGGATGGAGAGCGCTGGCAACCCGATTACGAGCAGACCCAGTTCGGCGCCTTCAGCGAGGTCACCCGGTATATAGGTGAACGTGACCGCCTGATTGGTGGTGCCCGGGTAGACCGCTATCGCGTCAGTGACGAGAGCCTGGATACGGCTACCGCAGGCCTTACCCGCCGTGACACTCTGCCCAGTGCCTTTGTCCGCTACGAGCAAGATTTAGCCTCAGCACCAATCACTTGGTATGCCGGTGTTGGGCATGTGGAACGCTTTCCTGACTATTGGGAGCTAAGTTCCAACAAAGCAGGCCCGGCCGGCAGCTTGAATGCCTTCGATGGCGTTCAAGCCGAAAAAACCACCCAGTTGGATATCGGTGCTCAGTACAACGACCAGCGCTTGAGCGCGTGGGTGTCCGGATATGCAGGATATGTAAACGATTTTATTCTGTTTGATTACAACACAGCGGGCATGGGCACTACTCAAATCGATAACATTGATGCCCAGATTGCAGGTGCCGAAGTGGGTGCCAGCTATCAAATAACCGACAACTGGGTGGGCAATGCCTCCCTGGCCTATGCCTGGGGACGTAATGCCGACGACAATGAAGCCTTACCTCAAATCCCACCGCTGGAAGCTAATGTTGGCTTGACCTATGCACGCGACGCTTACTCCGTGGGCGGCCTATGGCGTGGCGTCGCGGCACAAAACCGCACTGCGCTCGAAAAAGGCAATGTCGTCGGCCAAGACCTGGAATCATCCTCAGGTTTCGGGGTGTTCTCGCTTAATGGCGCGTATCACGCAAGCAACCACCTAACCTTGAGTGTGGGTGTGGATAACGTTTTCGACACCACTTACACCGAGCACCTGAACCTAGCCGGTAACGCCGCTTTTGGCTACCCCGCTGATCTGGATCGCGGTATTAACGAGCCTGGCCGGATGGTGTGGGCACGGGCCGACTTCAGCTTCTGATTCACTCAGGTGCTCAGTAGAGCACCTGTTTCCCCTGACTCATTAAACCAGCAGGCTCGTTGCCTGGTGGTCTGGAGACACTACATGACGATCGCGTCCTCCTCACAAGAAGGTAAACGCAAAACCTTCGATCTTTATCGCGCCGTTTGGCGCTGGCATTTTTACGCTGGCCTTTTGGTGCTGCCGTTTATGATTAGTCTGGCGATCACTGGCGGGCTGTATTTATTCAAAGACGAGCTGGACGCGCTGATACACGCTGATGTTGAGCGCGTGGCCGTTCAAGAGGCCACGCTGCCTCCCTCTGCGCTGGTAAGTGCAGCGCTGACGGCTCATCCCGGCACCGCCGTAAAATTCACCGACCCCGCGACGCCGGATAGCTCCGCGGAGATCACGATTAACACAGCGGAGGGCGAGCGATTAGCGGTTTACGTTAACCCTTACACGGCTAATGTACTGGGAGCACTGGATGACCGTGGCACCGTGATGTGGACCGTTCGCTATTTACACAGCTTGAAATACTTTGGCCCGACGGCGCGCAAACTGATTGAAATAGCTGGCGGCTGGTCAATTCTACTGGTGCTCACCGGCATCTACCTGTGGTGGCCACGGCGTAAAGGCGCAGGCGGCGTGGTTAGCGTACGTGGCAAGCCGAAAAGCCGGGTATTCTGGCGCGATTTGCATGCGGTTACCGGGCTATTTGTCGGCGCCTTTATCGTCTTTCTGGCAATCACGGGCATGCCCTGGTCGGGCGTATGGGGCGGGCAGGTTAACCAGTGGGCCAACGGTAACAATTTTGGCTACCCCGCCGGGGTGCGCGTTGAAGTGCCCATGTCGGAGGCACGTTTAAACGAACAAAGCCCAACCAATTGGTCACTCGAACAGGCACAACTCCCAGAATCCTCACAGCAGCCAGGTCAGGCAGAGAGCATCGGCCTTGACGGTGCTGTCGCCATTTTCAATGAACTGGGATTACATAATGGCTATGCTGTCAGCCTGCCGACTACGGCAACCGGTGTGTACACCGGCTCGGTCTATCCCAATGACCTTAGCCAACAGCGCGTGGTGCACCTTGATCAGTACACTGGCGAGCGCTTGATCGACATGAGCTATGCCGACTATGGACCCTTGGGCCGCTGGTTGGAATTTGGTATTAACGTGCATATGGGTCAGCAGTTTGGATTATTCAATCAACTCTTGTTCTTGACGGTCTGCCTCGCCATTATTCTGCTGGCAGTGTCAGCGGCGGTGATGTGGTGGAAACGACGCCCCTCGGGCGCGATGGGAGTCCCACCACTACCGAGCGATAAACGGGTGTTTCGTGGCCTGACTGTCATGCTGGTGATCGGGGGAGTTATTTTTCCGCTCGTCGGCGCTTCCTTGATCTTTATGCTTATCGTTGACTGGTTTGTCGTTCAACGCTTACAGGAACGGCGTTTAGCTAGTCAAACTGCCTAAGCCTTGCTCAACAAATCGTTCCTTATCATCAATTCTATGCGCTAATTAATGAGGAGCTGGGAAAATGGTGCTTTTCCACCAATGCACCATTTTCCCATGCGCCTGATGTTTATTCCCGCCATCATCCAAGCTCACCTCTCAGCTCATTTCAACGCCGTTTATCCGCTTGACATTGGGTTAATTGCGCCACAAACTTAGCCAAGGCTATACTTTTTTCCCAAAAGAAATAAACTTGCACGAAGCAACGCTGCTTTAATCATCCTCTATCCCATGTAGAGTCTGGAGCTAAATAATGGCAACAAAGCATGCAGTGATCCTATTAACAACGCTGCCTTTAAGTGCGCTGGCAACTGCCGATACCCCCCCCTTAAACGTGGTGGCAACGATTGGTATGATCGCCGATGTGGCGCAGGAAGTAGGCGGCGAATGCGTTAATGTGGAAGCCATGATGGGCCCAGGCGTAGACCCTCATTTGTATCAGGCAAGCGCTAGCGATGTGGCAACGCTGCGAAACGCAGAACAGATTTTCTACTCGGGCTATTCGCTGGAAGGTCAGCTAGGCGACGTACTGGAAAGGTTCTCCGAGCGCACACCTACGCTTGCCGTCGCCCCTGCCTCGATTGACCCTGCATCATTGATTACCTCACAGGATGTGTACGGCATTGATCCTCATCTGTGGATGGACGTTTCTTTATGGGCACAAACACTGCCCACGCTCAATGCCGCGCTGAGTGAAGCACGCCCCGACTGCGCCGCGACGTTTGATGCCAATACCGAGCGCTATCAGACTCAACTGCTTGCCCTACACGAATGGGTGACAGACAGTATCGCCAGCATTCCCGATGAGCAACGCATTCTGGTCACCGCTCACGATGCCTTTGGTTACTTTGGCCGCGCCTACGATATCGACGTGGAAGGCATACAGGGCATTAGCACAGAAACGGAAACGGGTATTGCTGATATTCGCAACATGACAGATATTGTGGTGGATCGCGCGGTTCCGGCCCTTTTCATCGAGAGCACTATTAATCCGCGCACGGTTCAAGCCGTTATTGATGCCGCCCAACAGCGGGGCCAGGTTGTCGAAATTGGCGGTGAACTCTACTCCGATGCCATGGGCGACCCAGACACGGTCGATGGCACTTATATGGGCATGATCTACCGCAACACCCAGCATATCGTCGAAGCGCTTGGCGGTACCCTGGCACCGCTTCCCGAAGCAATGAACGATTGGGCTACCGAGTGGAAGCTCGCTCACTAATCATTCAATAAGGCACTGCAACAATGGCGACACCCGCAACAACCGACACGGCGCTCAGCATTCAGAACCTGACCGTCAGCTATCATAATCAGCCCGTTCTCTGGGATATTAACCTAGAGATTCCTACCGGCGTGATGGCAGGCATTGTCGGCCCTAACGGGGCGGGTAAGAGCACGCTGATCAAGAGCCTGCTGGAGCTTGTACCATCACTTTCTGGCGAGGTCATGGTGCATGGCCGCCCCTACGCCTCACAGCGCAGGCGCGTTGGCTATGTGCCGCAGCGCTCCAGCGTCGACTGGGACTTCCCGACCACCGCGCTGGATGTGGTCACCATGGGGCTTTACGGTCGCCTGGGCTGGCTCCGGCGCCCAGGGCGTAAAGAGCGTAACGAGTCACTGGAAGCCCTGGAGATGGTGGGAATGAGCGCCTACGCCGACCGCCAGATCAGTCAGCTTTCCGGCGGCCAACAGCAGCGAGTGTTTCTGGCCCGCGCACTGGTGCAACAGGCCGATGTGTACTTTCTCGATGAGCCCATGGCCGGGGTTGATGCCACCACCGAGCGAGCCATCATCGACATTCTGCGCCGTTTGCGTGATGCGGGTAAAACGCTGATTGTTGTCCACCATGACCTGCAAACCGTACGTAATTACTTCGACTGGCTGTTGCTGCTTAACGTCCGTGTGATTGCCAGCGGCAAGGCTGACGACGTGTTTAATATTGATTATCTACGTCAGGCGTATGGTGGCCAGATTGCCCTGCTGAACGATAGCGACGCCCTGATGTTCACTGCTTCGAAGGTAAAATAACCCATGCAGTGGCTTGATCTTCTTTCTGACTACACCTTTCAAAACGTGGTGATTGGTGCCTCGCTACTGGGTCTGATCAGCGGCCCACTGGGCTGCTTTGCGGTGTTACGCCGCCAGAGCTTGCTCGGTGACGCCATCTCCCACGCGGCGCTGCCCGGCGTGTGTTTAAGCTTTATCATCACCGGCAGTCGGGATATGGGCGGCGTTATCATTGGCTCACTGGCCACTGGCTCGTTAGCCGCGCTGACGATGCTGCTGCTGACCCGCAAAAGCCGCTTGAAAACCGATGCCGCTCTCGGCATTTGCCTAAGCATTTTCTTTGCCATTGGCATCGTGCTGCTGACCTATATCCAGGGTACCAATAACGCCTCCCAAGGGGGGCTAGAAGCCTTTCTGTTCGGCCAGGCCGCTGCTACGCTACGCTCGGATCTGTGGGTAATGGGCAGCATCACCCTCTTCACACTCACGCTGCTCGCCATCTTCTGGAAACAAGCCAAGCTGGTCACTTTTGATGGGCAGTACGCCCGCTCGCTCGGCATGCCCGTCAACGCCATCGAAGCCGCGCTTACCGCTATGGTGGCGCTCGCCGTGGTGGTCGGCTTGCAAATGGTTGGCGTGATATTAATGGCCGCCATGATCGTGGCGCCAGCCGCTGCGGCCCGGCAGTGGAGCCGTCATCTGGGGGGGATGCTGGTTATTGCCGCTGGCATCGGTATTGTCAGTGGGGTCTCGGGGGCAACCATTAGTACCCTATCCCGTGGTCTGGCGACCGGCCCGCTGGTGATTCTCACCGCAACGGCTATTGTCATCATCTCGCTGGCGCTTGCTCCCGGCCGAGGCCTGCTGTGGGGCTTCATCAAGCATTACCGCCAAAAAGAAGCGCTGCAGAAGCAGCAGTTACTCTACACGCTTTACAAGCATCCCAGCGCCTCCCGACACTACCGCGCAACATTTGGCGCGCGCATGGTGCTGAGTAAACTTAAGCGCCAAGGCTACCTTATACGCTCCTCTGACGGCGGCGCCGGATGGGCGCTAACATCGCGGGGAGAAAAGGCAGCCAAACAGGTGGTCGCCACCTTCGAAGAGGTCGTGACATGATTGCTGAATTACTAACCAACACGGCGCTGCCCATTATTCTGGTAGGTGCCATGGTTGGCATTGCCTCCTCGGCGGTGGGTACCTTCCTTGTGCTGCGCGGCAATAGCATGCTCACTGATGCGATTAGTCACTCAATTGTATTTGGCATTGTGATTGTCTGGCTGCTGACCAAACAGCAGAGTGGGCCTGTACAGCTAATAGGCGCCGCATTAACCGGGCTATTAACCGTATTACTTACCGAGGCACTGGCCAACACCAAGCGGGTAAAGCAGGATGCCGCTATCGGTCTGGTTTTCCCCGCGCTCTTCTCCATCGGTGTGCTGTTACTCAATGTCTACGCCAACGATGTGCATATCGACACGCATACTGTGCTGCTCGGTGAAATCGGCTTTGTCTGGTTGGATACTCTCGACATCTTCGGTCTGCCCATCCCCAAGGCGCTGGTATCGATGAGCGTGATGACACTGCTCAACTACGCGTTTATCGGGCTCTTTTATAAGGAGCTGAAACTAGCCACCTTCGATCCAGCGCTGGCCAAAACGTTCGGCTTTATGCCTTCGATTCTTTTCTATGTGCTGCTAATGCTAACTAGCTCAACCGCCGTAGCGGCCTTTGATGCCGTGGGGGCAGTACTGTTTATCGCCTTTGCCATTGTGCCCGCTTCCGCCGCCTATTTGCTGACCGATCGGCTATGGATGATGTTTATCATCGGTGCGCTAATTTCGATCGCTTCAAGCATTTCTGGCTACTACCTCGCCGTGTATTTCAACGTCTCCATTGGCGGCATGATGGCGATAATGACCGGCGTTTTCCTAATCCTCGCCTTCCTCGCTGGCCCCCGCTACGGCGTGATCACCCAGACCATGAAACGCCGCCGCGCCCGCGAAACACCAGAAGCGCCAAGTTCGTTGCGCTAAAGAGATTAGAGGCGATGCCTTCCATCTCACTTGACGTCTGGGCAGGCGAGGCGTATACCATTTGATAGTTCATTGAAATATCAAATGAGAAATACCATGGATATGCACTTCACTCAATACCAGCCACCCAAAGCCTTGGCATCAGGTTTCTGGCACCAGATCGGCCTGCCTGCCAGAGGCCGCAAGCTGCATGAGCTTTTGCATCAAGGCGTTGAGTATAGGGTCTACCCCAGACTGGCTAAGGCGTCAGGTATCGAACAGAAGGCGCTGGCAGGCTACGTCGATATTCCCCCGGCCACGCTGAGCCGCCGTGCTAAGTCGGGGCGCTTTAAGATGGCGGAAAGCGACCGGCTATATCGCTTTGCCGAACTCTTCAAGGCGGCGCTAGACCTGTTTGAAGGCGACGTCGAGGGTGCCCGCACCTGGCTGCTCAAACCCAATACTGGCCTGGGCGGGCGCAGGCCCATCGAAATGAGCGCAACCTCTGCCGAGTATCAAACGGTGCTGAACCTGATTGGGCGACTGGAGCATGGGGTTGCTACGTGAATGAGGTCAACGCTTACCGCTTGATCAAGCGCAAGTATCAGGACAACGCTTTCGATGGCGAAGGCGCACGCCTTTATGGCGGGCGCTGGAACAGCCCGGGTAAGGCCTGTGTGTATGTGGCAAGCGCTGAGTCGCTGGCGCTGCTTGAAATCATGGTGCATCTGGAAAGCTATCAGTTGCTCAATGCCTATGCGCTACTGCGCCTGACACTACCGACCGATAGCATTCTGGGTGTTGGAGAAGCCGATCTCCCGGATAACTGGCGGGAAGCGCCTGCGCCAGCAGAAACTGCCGAGCTTGGCGACGGCTGGTTGGACTCCGGCCACAGTTTAGCCCTGGCAATTCCTAGCGTGGTCGTGCCAAGAGAGTTCAACTACATGCTCAACCCTGGGCACCCCCTGTTTGATCAAGTCATCACGACGGCAAAGGCGCTGCCCTTCCAGCCCGACCCACGACTTTGAACCGGGTGTGGATAACTTAAACGGTCAAATGCTGTTTGATCAGTTCGTTGGAAAGCTCAGCGATCTCGCCTTTGGCCACCGGACGGCCACGATTCACGCTGGCGAAGGCCAGGAGATCATTCACTCCTGCCCCTGCGGATGATCATCCAGCATGGCGATAGCTCCAGCAATGAGCGCCTGAATACCTTGCTCCAGTTCGGCCTCCAGTTCGGCCTCTTCTACGGCATGATCTATTGCCTCAACAGGCTCCTGCCCCATCACCGAGTAAATCGTGTCCGCTACGGCAAAGCAGTGAAAGGCTACCGTCGCCAGAAGCCAACGCGCTTGTAACTGGGAAATCTCATAGACCTCGGCAATATGCGCTTGGTGCTCATGGATTTTTTCAATCATCGGCTGGGTCGCCGCCAGACGACGGATCACGTAGGGCGTCAGCCCTGGGTGTACTTTGACAAACTCAGCTATCGACATAGCAAAAGTGAACAGATACGCCTGCAGCTCTTCGGGCTCATCTCGACGAGCACGCGGAATTCTCCAGCGCCGAAAGATCTCTTCGGCTACCACCACCTTCAGCGCTTTAAGATTAGCGACGTGCTTGTAAAGCGCCATATGGCTAACGCCCAACGCGGCGGCTACTCCCACAAAGGTGATATTGGGTAGGCCAATCTCGACACCCGCATTCGCAATACGCTCACGCGTAATGGTGGGTGGCCGCCCGCGTACTTTAGATGCTGGTCGCGCTGCCATAACACACTCCTTTTAATAGCGTCCTTTATCAAGCCATGCCCCTTCCGCTAGGGTCAATTAGTTTATCAGCATGCAACTATTTTAATTAGTTTATAGACGCTAAACTAATTTTCAATTAATCTCACAAACGCGATTAATTCGCGTTTATATCCAGTGGCAATTCCGGTTCTTTCGACTTGATAGCTCTGAGAGTAATCACTTAAACGCCCCATGACCGAGTAGCAACGATTCATGAACACGCAAACCACGCCGACTGGCCAAGGTCCCATCAGCCGAATACTGGCCCCCATCCGCACACGGCTCTTAATAGCCGCCACCCTGGCGGGCATCGGCACAATCTTCACGATGATACCGCTAGCCGGCATGGCGCACATCGCGCAGATCCTCGCCACCGCTTCAGACCAAGCCTGGGAGTTATCTGCGAGCAGCAAACGCGACATCGCGTGGGTGGTAACAGCCAGTATCGTCAGCGTCTTCATCGGCATGGGAAGCATGTTCCTCGGCGAGCTGATCGCGCATCTGGCGGATAACCGTCTGACACATCATCTACGTCAGGCCGTGCTCAGCCGCTTGGCCCAGGCACCGCTTGGCTGGTTTACCGGCCAAACCTCCGGGCAGGTCAAGCAAGCGATGCAGGATGACATTGCGACGCTGCACAGCCTAACCGCGCACTTCTATACCGCCGTCGGGCGCGCGCTTGGGGCTCTGTCGATCTCAGTGATTTATCTGCTTGCGATGGATTGGCGAATCGCGGTGATAACCCTGTTGCCCCTGCCCGGCTTCTTTCTGTTTCTGCATCGGCTCATGCAATCCAGCAAAGCCAACATGGGAGAATTCGTGATACGGCTTGAGCACATGAACAGTGCCATCAATGAGTTCATTAGCGGCATCCCCGACGTGAAAGCGTTCGGCACCACCGGACAGGCCTATCGCGGTTATCAGGACGCAGTGAATAGCTTTGCCGATGCATTTGATCGCTTTACCCGCCCGTTGGTCGCCTCCATGGCTCATGTTCATGCGATGGTAACGCCGGTGACGATATTGGGACTGACTCTGCTGTGCGGAACAATTTCTGTCGTCAACGGCTGGACGACTCCCGTCGACTTGGTGCCGTTCATTCTGGTGGCGCCAGGGATCTGTGCTCCTTTGCTGCTTCTGCATACCCTGCTGCACGACCTGGGCAGTGCAACCGGCGCTGCGCAACGCGTCATGGCGCTACTTGAAACGCCTATCTTGCAAGCGCCTCTCTCTGACCAGCAGCCACTGCCAGCAAACAACGAAATTCGTTTCGACAACGTGAGTTACGCCTATGATAACGGACATCGTGGGCTCTCGAATCTCGACGTCACCTTTGCCGCAGGAAGTGTCACTGCGATTGTCGGGCCATCTGGAGCGGGCAAGTCGACTTTGGCACGACTGCTATTGCGCTTCTTTGATCCCACCCAGGGGCGCATCACCTTAGGCGGTGTGGATCTGCGCCAGCTCTCAACGGCGACACTTTACCAATATATCGGTTTTGTCCTGCAGGACGTCCGCCTTATCCATGCCAGCATCCGCGACAACATTGCCTTGGGCCGTCCTTCCGCCAGCCAGCAAGAGATTGAGGACGCGGCTCGCGCGGCGAATATTCACGAGCGCATCCTCGCATTACCCGGTGGCTATGACGCTGTCGTTGACGACGCCACCCAACTGTCTGGTGGTGAACAGCAGCGTGTGAGCATTGCCCGCGCCATTTTGCTTGATCCTCCTCTACTGGTGCTGGATGAGGCAACGGCGGCAGTCGACGCGAGTAGCGAACTGGTCATTCAGGAAGCGCTAGCTCGGCTAACCCGCGGACGCACGCTGATCGTCATCTCCCATCGACTCGATACGATCCGATACGCCGATCAGATCCTGGTACTCGATGACGGCATGATCGTCGAGCAGGGCAACCACGATCACCTTCTCACTCAACATGGCCTATATGCCCGCCTTTGGGCCTTGAGCAACGCCACCTCAACGCTGGAATCAGAGGTATCAACGTGCTGAAAATACTGACTCATCTGCTCGGCGAGAACGTCGTGCTCTTACGTCGTTATCTCGGGCTAGCTATTGGCTATGGTTTGCTTAGCGGCCTCACAATCCTGACATTTATCCCCATCATCACCTATTTGATGTCCGGAGATTCGTCCAACGCCAGTGTATGGTTGGCCATACTGCTGCTGGGTATTCTCGCGTGCTGGTTAGTGCGATCACATGTAGAGAAGGCGGGCGTTCGTGTGGGCGTCGCCGTCCTACAGTCTGGGCGTCACCGTCTAGGCAGCCATGTAGCTCGCCTGCCCGTTGGCTGGTTTACCAGCACCAATACTGCGCGTCTTAACCATGTAGTGACTCAAGGTATAATGGCGGTAGCCCAGCTTCCCGCCCACGTTTTCACACCGGTGATCACCGGCCTGGTCGTGCCACTGGTCATCCTAATCGCTCTGTTAGCGCTGCACACGCCGCTCGGTATCGCAGCACTGATAGCATTAGCGCCACTGGTGAGCGTGTTATGGCTCACTTCCAAGCTCACCCGTCACGCCGACCGGGCCTTCCAGCAGAACTTCTCCGAAACCAGCCAGCGGGTAGTCGAATTCGCCAATGCGCAGGCGGTATTACGCGCCTTCAGCGGCGAAGGCCAGAGTACGCGCTTTCTGGAGAACGCACTGGAGAAGCAGCACCATTCCGGCACAAGGCTAGCCTGCCTTTCGGCTTTATCGGCGCTACTCAATACATGGGCAGTGCAGGCGGTATTTGCTGCCCTGCTGATCACCATCATGGTGTGGATCAATACGCTGCTGGGTGAGCCGCTGAAGGCACCTGACGTCACCAGTGTTATTGTGGCGCTGTTGCTGATCAGCCGGTTTATCGAGCCGTTGCTTGATGTGGCCCAGCATAGCGACGTTCTACGCAGCGCCAAAGGGCAGTTGGAGACAATAAAAACTGTTTTCGACGCATCGCCCTTACCCGAGACAACCACGCCTCAGCCGCCGCGTGATACCTCTATCGAACTTCACGCAGTACATTTTCGCTATGCCGCAGATGCGCCCAATGTGCTCAACGGAGTGAGTCTGTCGGTCAAGCCCGGCAGCATGACGGCATTGATCGGCGAATCGGGCTCGGGCAAGACCACTATCGCACGCCTTGTGGCACGTTTTTTCGATGTCGACCAGGGCCGCGTTTTCATTGGCGGTGTCGACGTGCGCGACATGTCCAGTGCTCAGTTGGCAGGCTATGTTAGCCAGATCCTCCAGGAGAGCCATCTGTTTGCTGGCAGCATAGCCGACAACATACGCTTTGGCCGCCCCGAAGCCAGCGATGCCGAGCTAATGGAAGCGGCAAATCTTGCGGGCGTCACAGAGATACTCGAACGCTTACCCCAGGGGCTAAACACGCCGGTGGGCGAAGCAGGTGTCCGCCTTTCCGGTGGAGAACGTCAGCGCATCGCGATCGCTCGAGCACTGATCAAAGATGCTCCCATCTTGCTGGTAGACGAAGCGACGGCCGCACTGGATCCACAGCACCAGGCCATCATTACTCAGACACTGGCACGGCTGCGTGGTCAACGTACGCTATTAGTGATCGCTCATCAGCTATCTACCGTGGCCATGGCCGACCAGATCATCGTACTGGATAACGGTCGCGTCGTGGAGCAGGGTACACCCGCTGAACTACTCGTCCACAAAGGGCATTACGCCACCTTTCTTGGCCAGCGCCAGGCCGCTAAAACATGGCGCATTACACCGAATGCAGAAGGGAGAGAAGACACCTGATGCGTGGGTATCTGCCTTGTCTGTTTGTATTGCTTTGCGGAGTATCGTTACTGATAGGCGCGCAGCAGTTGAGCTGGCACCAACTAATCACTCTGTCGGATGATGCCTGGTTGACGCTCACAGCCAGCCGACTGCCGCGTCTCATCACCGTTATTTTGACTGGTGTAGGTCTGTCGATTTGCGGCGTGATTCTGCAGCACATCGTGCGTAACAAGTTCGTGGAGCCAGCCACCTCGGGCGGGCTTGATGCAGCTAAACTGGGCATTCTCGTATCGCTAACCCTAATGCCTGCAGCTGGCGCTGGATTACGAATGCTTGCCGCGCTGCTCTTTTGCTTCGCTGCAAATGTCGTATTTATCACTATCGTTCGCCGCATCAAGTTCACCAACAGCGTGCTGATTCCCGTCATCGG
This sequence comes from Halomonas sp. 3F2F, assembly GCF_014897805.1. Classification (NCBI taxonomy): domain Bacteria; kingdom Pseudomonadati; phylum Pseudomonadota; class Gammaproteobacteria; order Oceanospirillales; family Halomonadaceae; genus Halomonas; species Halomonas sp. 3F2F. Next base: position 11,978 of record NZ_JABUZE010000065.1, on the reverse strand, counting down.
TTTGATGTACGGCGGCATGCTAAGCGCCCTTACCGAGTTCTACGCCTACCGCCATAACATCTTGCAAAGCATGCAGGGCTGGTTACTGGGCGACTTTTCAAAGATCGTGCAAGGCCATTACGAAATCATCTACCTCATTCTGCCGGTCGTGATGCTTACCTACCTCTACGCCCATCGCTTCACGGTACTGGGCATGGGTGAGGCGGCGGCGGTGAGCCTAGGCATGAATTATCTTGCCATCGCCATACTAGGATTGATGCTGGTGGCCATCACGGTCTCGGTCACGGTCATCGCTGTGGGCGCCATTCCCTTTGTCGGCTTAGTGATTCCCAATTTGGTGGCGCTCTACTACGGCGATAACCTGACTCGCACACTGCCAGTAGTAGCACTGTCGGGGGCAACCTTGCTGCTGGCCTGCGACATTGTGAGTCGGCTGCTGATTTACCCCTTTGAAGTGCCCATCGGCTTAACAACGGCTTGCGTCGGGGGAGTGCTGTTTCTGATCTTGATTATCGGGAGAGCACAACGATGACAGCCAAGACTCTCCACACCGTTTGGGCAGCCGTGATCGTTCTAGCGCTCGCTTTTATCTTCGTGCGCTCAGGACTCGACTTCGACTATGTCATTCCGAAACGACTGGAACGCTTGGCCACTATGGTGATCGGCGGCATCTGCGTCGCTTGGTCGTCCATTGCGTTTCAAAGTCTTACCGGCAACCGGATATTAACGCCCGCCATCATGGGCTACGAGTCCATCTATCTGCTGTTTCAGGCTCTGTTGATGCTGATGCTGGGCACCCGCAGTCTGGTGGTACTCGGCGAGCACGGCAACGTCATACTCTCTATGCTGCTGATGCTTGGCTACTCCTGGGTGCTGCATCGCTGGCTGTTTCGCGATGGTAGAGACAACGTCTATTTCCTGCTGCTAGTCGGACTGGTGCTGACAATGGTCATTACCACCCTTACGCAGTTCATTCAGCTCAAGATGAGCCCGGGCGAATTTTCCATTCTGCTGGGGTACAGCCAAGCCACTTTCGGCAAAGCCAGCGCTGCACAACTGCTCTACGCTACCCCCATCGTGGTCACGATCTGTCTGGTGGGCTACAAGGCCCTTCCGGTGCTCGACGTGCTGTTGCTAGGCCGGGAGCAGGCCATCTCGCTCGGCATCGACTATCGACGTCGCGTACAACGCCAGCTTTTCTTGATTGCCGCGCTGGTAGCCATCTCGACTAGCCTGCTTGGCCCCACGGCATTCATGGGCATTTTCGTGGCCAATACTGCCTACGCGCTGGCAGGCACCTACCGGCATCGAGTCACACTGCCTTTAGGATGCGCCATCGCCATCGCCACTTTCCTCCTCGCCCAACTGCTGGTCGAACATCTCTTTAACTACAAAACCACCGTCAGCATTCTCGTCAACCTCGTATGTGGGGCTTACTTCCTGTCGCTGATGGTGCGGACGCGGGGCACGGCATGATTACGGTTCAAGACCTTCATAAAACCTATGCTAGCCGCACAGTGCTATCGGCTATCAATCTCCGCTTCCCGACGGGTCAATTGACGTCACTGGTGGGCCCAAACGGGGCAGGCAAAACGACCCTGCTGATGATGATCGCAAGACTGCTAAAGCCTTCTCAAGGAGTCATTCGGCTTGACGGCTCCCCGGTAGAGAACATTCGCATCGGCGAGTATGCCAAACGGGTGGCCACGCTGAGACAAACGCCTGAATTCAACTTGCGCCTGACCGTCGAGGAGTTGGTCGCCTTTGGTCGCTTTCCTTACACCCACGGCACACTCACTCAGCACGATCATCAAGTGATCGATGATGCCCTGTCGTTTCTATCGCTGACGGCTCTACGCGGAGCTTATCTGAATGAGCTCAGCGGCGGCCAGCGTCAGATGGCGTTCCTGGCCATGACCATTGCACAGCAAACCGATTACCTGCTGCTCGACGAGCCTCTGAACAACCTCGATATCAAGCATGCCGTTCAGATCATGCAGGCCCTTCGCCGACTCTGCGACGAATATGGACGAACGGTCATTCTGGTCGTCCATGACATCAACTTTGCCGCCAACTACTCCGATTACATTGTCGCCATGAAGGGTGGGGCAGTGCATTGCGATGGCAACGTCACCGACGTCATCACCGAGCAGCGCTTGAGTGAGCTTTATGGACTGAACTTCGACGTCGCCCGTGACGAGCGCGGCTATCTATGCAATTACTTCAAGCCCTCAGGAAACCTGGTATGACGCGATATCTCAACAGTAGCCGCCTGGCACACCTTCTCCTTCTCGCTACGATGGCATTGATGCAAGGGTGCGATCAGGCCAACGACATGCCCACACAGGAGGCCATGACACCGCTAACGATTCAGCACGCGCTGGGAAGCACTGTGATCGACCACCGCCCACATCGAGTCGCAGCGCTCGACATGAATGAAGTCGACTTTTTGGATCAGTTGGACGTTCCAGTGGTGGGCATGCCGAAGGACTTTATTCCCCATTTTCTCAAGGAGTATCGACACAATCCGGCGGTTGAAGATCTGGGCTCTATCGTGCGCCCCAACCTTGAGCGGGTGCATCGAGCCAACCCTGATCTAATTCTCATGACATCGTTACAGGCCAACCATTATCACGAATTAACTCAAATCGCGCCGACGCTCCACTTCGACGTGGATTACCGTAACAGCCAGAGCAACCACATTGACGTTATCAAAGACCATCTCATCGATCTTGGGGAGATCTTTGGCAAGGAGGCGCTGGCCCGTCAACGCACGGCCGAGCTGGACAATACAGTCGAGAAAGTTAGGCGTGTTACTCAGGGCCGACCAGAGAGAGCACTTATCCTGCTGCATAACAATGGCGCTTTCAACTCCTTCGGAGTGCAGTCGCGCTACGGTTTCATCTTCACCGAGCTAGGCGTTGAACCTGCGGCTCCCGGCATCGATACCAGCATGCACGGCCAGCCTGTCTCCAGTGAATTCATTCAACAGGCCGACCCCGACATCATTTATGTCGTGGATCGTACTGCCGTAATGGAGCACCGGCCCGCCATGGATGCCAGTAGCATGGCAAATCCCCTGATACGCCAAACCAGCGCTTGGCGAAATAACCGGGTGATCTATGTCGACCCCGAAGCTTGGTATGTCACCGCCGCCAGCGTGAGCGCCCTAGAGATCATCGCGGATGACATTATCGATGGGTATCGCGACTAGCGACTTAACCAACCAAAGTACTTCAAAAAAGATTTAGCCGACTGCTGTATCGAGCGTTCCAACGACGGCTCGACTGGAGCGGCGTAGCTCCGCCTGTCTGATATAAAAGGAGACCGACATGGCCTTACTTCACCACCCTAAAGCACAACTGGAATGGGCGAGAACACCACTGCGTCTCGCTGCCTGTTTAAGCCCTCCACTGCTCGTCAGGAGCACATTTCCGTTAGCCCTGAGTGCGAGCGCTCTTATGCTGCTTTCTTCACAGGCACTTGCACAGACTGCCGAGGCCACCGAGCAGAGCGAGACGCGTAATGCCGTGGCCTTGGCGCCGGTCACCGTACACGGTGAAGCAACGTCAGTAAACGATACGTACGCAGGTGGCCAGGTGACCTATAGCAATCGAGCCGGTTTTCTGGGCAACAGGGACTTTATGGAAACGCCGTTCAATGCCATCAGCTATACGGATCGCTTTATCCAGGATCAACAAGCCCAAAATATTGCCGATGTCATTGCGGCTACCGATCCGAGCGTATTCAGCAACGGCGTCACCAGTGCCTGGAGCGAGAATTACTCGATCCGCGGATTCAATTCCAGCACCACTGATACGACATTTGATAGCCTTGCCGGGATGGCTCCCTACTACCGCACGTCCCCCGAGATGTTCGAGCGTATTGAAGTGCTCAAAGGGCCTTCGGCGCTACTCAACGGGATGCCACCAGGTGGTTCCGTTGGTGGTGCCATTAATCTGGTTCCTAAGCGAGCTGGCGATGAGCCGCTGACGCGCTTCACCACCACGTACATGTCCGACGCGCAGTTTGGCGGACACCTTGATGTTGGCCGACGTGTGGGAGACAACCAGCAGTTTGGCATTCGCTTTAACGGTGTATACCGCGACGGCGAGGGTGCTGTGAATAACCAGAAGCCAAGCGTTCAAATGGGGGCTCTGGGACTGGACTGGCGCGGTGAGCGAGCACGCCTATCAGCTGACTTGTACAGTGCGGACGACCACATCGATGGGCCAACACGAGGGGTCAACCTGACGCCAGGCCTGGCAGTACCGACACCTCCCGACTCCGATACACTGATCAACCCTGACTGGGCCTTTGCCAACACGCGCGACAAGGGAGCCATCGTGCGTGGCGAATTCGACTTTACCGATGAAATCATGGGGTACGCATCAGTGGGTCGAAGCGAAACGAACTACACCTACAATGGCGCCATGTCATCCTTGGTGCTTGATGATCAAGGTAACTATCGTACAAGCATTGGTCAGCTCGCCTTCGATGTCGAAAAAACATCAGCGGAAGTTGGGGTTCGCGGTCATTTCCAAACCGGCGCCGTCAGCCATGCCATTAGCGTCAATGCCACTCATTACGAGCATGAGCAACATGACTACGGGCGCAGAACCGTTCCCGGTGCAGACTGGGTCACTAATCTATACGATCCGCAGTGGGGCGCCGCTGCCGAATTTATCACCCCACATATCATGCATACAGAGCTACGCTTGAACAGCTATGGTCTGGCGGACACGATTTCATTTGCCGATGATCGCCTACAACTGACCCTCGGCGCCCGACGCCAAGAGGTAGTGAGCGACGCCTACAGCGTGACGAGCGGCGCACGCATCTCCCGCTATGATGAAAGCGCGGTCACCCCCGCTGCAGCGCTACTTTTCAGAGCAACCGACCAGGTATCACTCTACGCCAACTATATCGAGGGGCTCAGTCAGGGGGCCACGGCACCTATGAGTGCTGCCAATGCTGGTGAGGTATTTGAACCTTATAAGACCAAACAAAACGAGATTGGGGTGAAGTTTGACCTAGGCGATTTCTCACACACACTTAGCCTTTATGAAATCAAGCGGCCCAGCAGTTACACCGACCTGGAAACTAATATCTTCTCGTTTGGCGGTGAGCAGCGCAACCGAGGAGCGGAGTGGAACTTCTTCGGCAGCCCGCTTAGCAACCTCCGCTTAATGGGTGGGATTGCCTATGTAGACCCTAAAGTCACCCGCGCCGCTAGCGATGAAAACCAGGGTAGTCAGGCCACTGGCGTGCCCGACCTTCAAGCCAAGCTAGGCGCTGAATGGGATCTATCCGCAGCACCAGGGCTGACACTGACCGCTAATGCCACCGCAATGTCAGAGCAGTATATTAATAGTGACAATTCCTTGTCGGTTCCTGGACACACCATTTACGACGTTGGTGCACGCTACACTACTCACCTTTCCGGCTACCCGTTGACGCTGCGCGCCACTATCGACAATGTAACCGATAAGGCGTACTGGGCCATGCCACAACTCTCAAGCCTTGCACTAGGAGCCCCCCGCACCTTTATGTTTTCGGCCTCTTTAGACTTCTAGATGGCTGAAACAAGCGATGCGCTTGTCCTGGCACCCGTTGTTTTTTCACAACTAGGCTTGTCAATATGCACACCCCACCTGCGCCAGCCAAACGGGCGTAGGTGTGGATAACTTAAACGGTCAGGTGCTGCTTGATCAGTTCGTTAGAAAGCTCGGCGATCTCGCCTTTGGCCACCGGACGGCCACGATCCATAATCACAAAGCGGTCGGCGTATTTGCGGGCAAAAGGTAGCTTCTGCTCAACCAGCAGTACCGTTAAGCCATCCTCTTTAATCAACTGGCGAATCACCTGGCCGATTTGCGCCACAATATTGGGCTGAATGCCCTCCCCGGGTTCATCCAAAATCAGCAGCTTGGGCTCTATTACCAGCGCGCGACCGATGGCGAGCTGCTGCTGTTGCCCACCGGATAAGTCACCGCCACGGCGGTGCTTCATCTCTTTTAAAACAGGGAACAGTTCATAGATACGCTCGGGGATTTTTTTCAGCCCATCACTGCGCGCTGCCAAGCCGGTGCGTAGATTCTCTTCCACGGTGAGCAGCGGAAAAATCTGCCGTCCCTGGGGGACAAAGCCAATACCCAAGCGAGAGCGCGCTTCCACCGCTTTTTTGGTCAGCTCAATGTCGCTACCCTCCCCCTGATAGCGCAGTTGGCCGCTCTTTACGGCCACTTCGCCCATAATGGCTTTCATTAAGGTGGTTTTACCCACCCCGTTGCGGCCCATCACGCAAGTGCACTGGCCTTCAGGCACGTCGAGGTCTAAATCCCACAAGGTGTGGCTTTCCCCGTAGAACTGGTTAAGTTTTTCAATCGCCAGCATTAGGCAGCCTCCTCGTCGTCCGCACCCAGATACACCTCAACCACGTTAGGGTCGCTTGAAACTTGATCCATACTGCCTTCCGCCAGCACGCTGCCTTGGTGCAATACGGTCACTTTACGGGCAATGGAGCGTACAAAGCCCATGTCATGCTCGACCACAACCACCGACTGCTTACCCGCCAGGCCCGTCAGCAGCTCAGCGGTGCGCTCCATCTCCTGTTCCGTCATCCCGGCAACGGGTTCATCTACCAGCAGTAAACGCGGGCGCTGCATTAGCAGCATGCCAATTTCCAGCCACTGCTTTTGGCCGTGGGAAAGAATCCCTGCTGGCTGGTAACGCAGCTCGGTCAGGCCAATCGTTTCAAGCACCTCATTGATACGGTCTTTAATTTCACCGCTCATGCGGGCAGTCAGCGTGGGGAAAATACGCTTGTCGGCGGCCATCGCCAACTCCAGGTTTTCAAACACGCTCAGCGCTTCAAATACCGTGGGCTTTTGGAACTTACGACCAATCCCTAAGCTGGCGATATCCGGCTCATTCATTTGCAGCAGGTTATGACGGCTACCAAACCACACGCTGCCTGCGTTGGGGCGCGTTTTGCCAGTAATGATGTCCATCATGGTGGTTTTACCGGCCCCGTTGGGGCCGATAATGCAGCGCAGTTCACCGTCATCAATAGTCAGGTTTAAGTTATTGATAGCCTTGAAGCCATCGAAGCTCACCGTGACATCTTCCATATACAGAATCGGGCCATGACGCACATCTACCGGTGATGCCTGAGGAGCCATAAAATCAAATACCCGATCCCGCGTGGTTAGCGATTGCAACAAGCTCATGCGGTAGCCTCCTTCGGCAAGGTAGCGGATTTTTTGCGGCGTTTTAGGTGGAGCAATAATCCCGCCACGCCTTTAGGTAGCAACACCGTGACCAAGACAAACATCGCGCCCAGGGCAAACAGCCATGCATCCGGCATCACACCCGTGAAGATGGTTTTGGCGTAGTTGACTAAGATCGCCCCGATAACCGCTCCATAAAGCGTGGCGCGGCCACCCAGTGCCACCCACAGCACAATTTCAATCGAGAAAATCGGTGAGAACTCACTGGGGTTGATAATCCCTACCTGAGGGACATAAAGCGCGCCAGCCAAGCCTGCCAGCATGGCGGAAACCACGAATACAAATAGCTGGAAGCGCTCGACCCGGTAGCCAATAAACCGCGTGCGGGCCTCGGCGTCCCGGGTTGCCACACATACCCGGCCTAGTTTGCTGGTAACAATCGCCCGACACAGGATGTAACCCAGCGCCAGCGCAACCCCGGTGGCAATAAACAGCCCTAAGCGGGTGTCGTTGCTGCGTAGGTTGTAGCCCAGCAGCTCACGAAAATCGGTCAGCCCGTTGTTGCCACCAAAGCCCATCTCATTGCGGAAGAATGCCAGCATCAGGGCAAAAGTCAGCGCCTGGGTAATAATCGACAGATACACCCCAGTGACCCGCGAGCGAAACGCTAAAAAGCCGAAGACCAGGGCCAATAGCCCAGGGGCTAACAGCACCATGGCAAACGCAAACCAGGCCATATCAAAACCGAGCCAGTACCAGGGCAAGCTGTCCCAGTTGAGAAACACCATAAAATCCGGCAGTACCGGGTCACCATAAGTACCGCGATCACCGATTTGGCGCATCAGGTACATGCCCATGGCGTAACCGCCAATGGCAAAAAACGCCCCGTGGCCCAGGCTCAGAATGCCCAAATAGCCCCATACCAAATCCACCGCCACTGCCAGCAGCGCGTAGCTTAAGTACTTACCGAACAGATTCACGGTATAAGCATTAACGTGCAGCGGGTGGCCTTGGGGCAGCGCTAAATGGAGCACCGTAACCAGCAACAGGGCGGCAAACAGCACGCCAAGAAAAATCTGCGTGGCCCGTTCGCTAAACGGGCGGGTTAGCCAAAACTGGCGTGAAGATGATTGCGTCATTAATGAGATCGTTGATGACATCGCTTAGCCCTCCGCAGCCCGGCCCTTCTGCGGGAAGAGTCCACGCGGGCGTTTTTGAATAAACAGAATGATGAACACCAGGACAATAATCTTGGCCAGCACGGCGCCCGCCCAGGGTTCCAACACCTGGTTGATAATGCCCAGGGAAAGCCCAGCCACCAGAGTGCCCCATAGATTTCCCACGCCGCCGAAAACGACGACCATAAAGGAATCAATAATGTAGTTCTGGCCCAGATTGGGGCCAACGTTGGTCAGCTGTGATAACGCAACGCCTGCCAAACCAGCGACGCCAGACCCTAATGCGAAGGTCATAATATCGACCCGCGTGGCACGGATACCCATGGAGCGTGCCATGGCGCGGTTTTGGGTCACTGCACGCACTTCAAGCCCTAGTCGCGTGCGGCGCATAATCAGCATCAGCGCGGCAAACACCACCAGTGCAAAACCGAGTACAAACATACGATTAAGAGTCAGCGACAGCGCATCGTTAATCACTAATGAACCGCTCATCCATTCGGGCGTTATGACCGTACGGTTTAGCGGTGAAATCACCGTTCTCACCAGCTGCTGTAAAATCAGGCTGATACCGAACGTCGCCAGCAACGTTTCCAGCGGACGCCCCTTCAGGAACTGAATAACGCCCCGCTCAATGGCAATGCCCACCAGCGCGGCCACCATAAAGCCCGCAGGGATCGACAGAATTAGCGCCAATCCTGGCTGGCCGGGCAACAGCTGCTGCATCATCCAGGTGGTATAAGCGCCGAGCATGATTAGCTCACCATGAGCCATATTGATAACGCCCATCACGCCAAAGGTAATGGCCAGGCCAATCGCCGCCAACACCAGTACCGAGCCAAGCGAAAGCCCGAAGTAGAGTGTTTCCAGGCCACGGTTAATTTTGAGATTCTGCTCGATGCTGCTCAGCGCTTCATTGGCGGCATCGGCAATCATGGGGTCATCGCTATTCGCCGCGCGACTAAGCGCTACTCGAACACGTGGATGCAAACTGCCTCGCAGCGTTTCAACGCCTTCAAGCTCGCCGCTTTCAACTTGGTAAATCGCCAGCGCCTGGGTCAGCCTGCGCACTACCTCAGCGTCTTCTTCGTCAGCAATCAGTTGACTGAGCGGTTCGGCCAGCTCCTCATCGACCTCGCCCAGTAAGCGGCTGGCGGAAGTACGCCGGCGCTCAACGTTTGGCGAATACAAGTCCACTACGGCAATAGCGCTGCGTAGCTGATTGCGTAGATTGTTATTAATGCCTATACGATCCAGGTCGCGGCGGGACATCTCCCCCAGCGGTTCATTGGTCAGCGCATCTGCAACTGGCCAATCGCGACCTTGATTGTCGAGCACCACCACAAAACGACCGTCGTCAGTGCGCTGCAAGCGACCGTCCAACAAGGACTGCAGCCAATCACGCGCGCGCTCATCATCGCTTTGCAAAATAGCGTTGATCGCTTCGCCTTTGGCGGAATAGGAACGCACGTCCAGCGCGTTTAGTAGCTCAAGCGCCGCTGCGTCATCAGCCTCAACGGTGGCGCTTGTTTGTGCCTGGGCGGTGACTGTGACGCTTAACAACAGCAGACACAGCAACCCTAAGGAAAAGAAACGCCTCATGGGGTTCTTCCTTTGGTTAACAAAAAGGGGGGAACTGAAGATAACGGTGCCAAGAACAAGTTTCCGCGAGGGCGCTGTGAACCCATCCATGGGCGCTACTTTCGCCATCTGACCGCCATGGATGGCGGAAATGCCGGAATAGCCAGGAGCATTTTCCGGCCATGGCGAAAGCCCCTCGCTTCAACCTGTCCTTACACCACAGCGTTAACAGCGGTCATTTCCCTGCTATATATCGCTTTACTTACTCAGCGAGAGCCGCTTCGGCTTCTTCTGCTGCGGTGCTGCCACCACACGAGCCGTTCACCACGTTGAAGTTGCCGCACTCCATGGGCTTGCGCCAATCGGCAATCAAATCACGTGAGCCAGGCAGGTAGTCAGACCAGGCATCGCCCGCTACGGTAGAAGGCGTTTGCCAGACAATATCGAACTGGCCATTGTCTTGAACTTCACCAATCAGTACCGGTTTAGTGATGTGATGGTTGGGCATCATCGCCGCATAGCCACCGGAAAGGTTAGGCACGGCAACACCGATAATCGCGTCTTTCACCGCATCCACGTCGGTAGTGCCTGCTTTACGCACCGCTTCGGCCCACATGTTGAAGCCAATGTAGTGCGCTTCCATGGGGTCGTTAGTGACGGCCTCTTCGTCGCCGGTGTAGTCGATCCAGGCGTCGATAAAGTCGTAGTTGTCATCAGTATCGACGCTCATAAAGTAGTTCCAGGCCGCCAAGTGGCCGACTAGCGGCCCCGTATCGATGCCGGTGAGCTCTTGCTCGCCCACAGAGAAGGCGATGACCGGAATATCGGCAGCATCGATGCCTTGGTTAGAAAGTTCGGTGTAAAACGGCACATTGGCATCGCCGTTAATCGTCGAGATAACCGCCGTGGGTTTACCCTCTTCACCAAAGCGGCGTATTTCTGACACGATATTCTGCCAGTCTGAATGGCCGAACGGCGTGTAGTTGATCATGATGTCCTCATCAGCGATGCCATGCTCATCTTTGAGGAACGCTTCGAGAATACGGTTGGTGGTGCGCGGATAGACGTAGTCGGTGCCGACCAGCGCAAAGCGTTCGATGCCGACTTCGTTAATCAGATACTCAACCGCAGGAATCGCCTGCTGATTGGGGGCGGCACCGGTATAAAAGACGTTTTCCGAGGACTCCTCACCTTCATACTGCACCGGGTAGAACAACAGGCCGTTAAGCTCTTCCACTACCGGTAGTACTGCCTTACGGGAAACGGAGGTCCAGTTGCCGAAGATCACGTCGACCTCTTCTTGCGCCAATAGCTCTCTTGCACGCTCAGCAAATAGCGGCCAGTTAGAGGCAGGGTCGACAACCACTGCTTCAAGCTGGCGACCCAGCAAGCCACCCGCGTCGTTTTGCTGTTCAATAAGCATCTCAACGGTATCTTTAAGCACCGTCTCACTGATCGCCATGGTGCCGGAGAGTGAGTGAAGGATACCGACCTTGATTGGATCATCATCCTGGGCAATGGCCTGTGTACTGGCCCCCATAACGGCGGCGGCCATTAAGGCAGTAGCGAAACGGCCAACGGTACGAGGGTGTGTCTTGCGCTGCAATGTGGTCACTTGAACCTCCTTGCGCCCCTTATGACGGGGCTCGTTATTTGAGCTTCGCGGCCAAGGACTCCCGTTATGTAACGCGGGAACAATTATTACGGGGCTTGGTGCATCCACTAGCTCCTAGCTTTTGCAAGGTTTGCGCCACACGACAAAAAGAAACACTAAAAATATTAAAATCAAAAAGTTAGTTATAGAAAAAGTAGTCCCGTTTTCACCGACCGCACTACCGTGGCGCGCCAACATCCAAAAAATGCACGCTGTTTATGCACCACAACGACACCTCGCACCAATAGTGCGCTTTGCGTTGCATACGGCGATTAATCCCGCCCCATTGCTTGATCGAGTAGGAAGGGGAGTCGCCTCCCCTGTCCTCTCACACCA